>NZ_JCBAJO010000059.1:0-23014 GCF_059772245.1 Cupriavidus sp. R6-3 | reverse complement strand
TTGCACAACAGGGCAGCACTGTGTCACAACAGGACAGTTCGCTGCCCACCGTCACCATCGTCGCCGCCGCGCCGCTGCCCGGCATCGGCGTGGAACGCGATGCCTTGCCCTATTCGGTGCAGAGCGCCGACGGCGAGGCGGTGACGGGCCCGCGCGCGGGCAATCTGGTCGAATACCTGAGCCGCAATCTGCCCGGCGTCAACGTCAACGAGATCCAGGGCAGCCCGTTCCAGGCCGACGTGACCTATCGCGGCTTTCGCGCTTCGTCGATCCTCGGCGTGCCGCAGGGCCTGTCTGTCTATCTGGACGGCGTTCGCGTCAACGAACCGTTCGGCGATGTGGTGAACTGGGACATGATTCCCGAAGCCGCGCTCGACAATGTCGCGCTGGTGTCGGGCTCAAACCCCGCCTACGGCCTGAACACGCTCGGCGGCGCGCTCGCGCTGACCACCAAATCCGGCCTCACCTCGCAGGGCTTCGGCGCCGACCTGTCCTACGGCAGCGGCGCCCGCAAGCGGGCCGATCTGTCCTTCGGTGCGCGCAGCGAGGACGGCTGGCACGGCTTCATCGCCGGCACGCTGTTCAAGGAGAACGGCTGGCGCGACCATTCCGATGGGCGGCTCGGCAACCTGTTCCTGAAGGCGGGCCGCAGCAGCGGGTCGACCGAGTGGGACGTGTCGCTGCTGCACGGCAGCAGCAGGCTGGTCGGCAACGGCCTGGTACCGGACTATCGGCTCGATGGCGACGCAGCGGTGCCCGACCTGTACGCGGCCAACCGGCGCGCGGTGTTCACCTATCCGGACCAGACCCGCAACCGCGTCACGCAGGTCATGCTCAACGGCAGCCACTGGCTCGACGACAAGACCCGCATCTCCGCGATGGCCTATGTCCGCCACAGCCGGCGCGATACCGTCAACGGCGACGTCAGCGAGGACTATGCCGAGTACGCCGAGGCCTGCGAGGATGGTTTCCATCCCGACGGCTCGCCGGTCGACGACGACTGCGGCCTGACACGAGAGCAGGGCGCCGCGTTGCATCCGGCCGTGCTGAACACCACCCACACCCGCCAGCGAGGGGAAGGCATTGCGCTGAGCCTGGCCAGGGAGCTGGGCGCGCACCGCATCAACATGGGAATGACGTTCGACGCAAACCGCGTGCGTTACGCGCAGTACGAGCAGGAGGCGCTGCTCAGTGCCGACCGGGGCGTGACCGCCGCGCCGGGGTCCGACGTCGAGCTGTTCTCTGGCGCCCATGGCAAGTCGCGCGCGATCGGGCTTTATCTGGCCGACCTGTGGGCGCTGACGCCGAGCACCCATCTGAACCTGTCGGCACGCTGGAATCGGCTGAAGGTCACCAGCACGCTGATCGACAGCGACGGCAGCGACAAGCCGACGGAGCGCTTCACCTACAGCAAGCTCAATCCCGCCATCGGCGTGACCCAGCAGGTCGGGGCGGGGCTGACGCTGTTCGCCAGCGCCGCGCAGAGCAATCGCGTGCCGACCGTGATCGAGCTGGGCTGCGCCGACCCCGCCCAGCCATGCCGCTTGCCCGCCGGCCTGCAGGCCGACCCGTATCTGAAGCAGGTGGTGTCCCGCACCTACGAGGTCGGCGCGCGCTGGCGGCCGTCGCGCGACTTCGAGCTGTCGGGCGCGGCCTACCGCACCGACAATCGCGACGACATCCTGTTCCTGCGCGCACCGAACAGCCAGCAGGGGTATTTCTCGAACTTCGATCGCACCCGCCACCAGGGCCTGGACCTGCTGGCCAACTGGCGCCTCGACGCGGTCACGCTGCGGCTCGGCTACAGCTATCTGCAGGCCACCTACCAGGCCAATGGCCGCATCCTGGCCGGCGAGCGCACCATCGACGTCCGGCCCGGCATGCGGCTGGCCGGATTGCCACGGCATACGCTGAAGTTCGGCGCCGACTGGCGCGTGACGCCGTCGTTCGCGGTGGGCGCCGACGTGCTGGCGGTGTCGTCCAGCGTGATCAGCGGCAACGAGGACGGCCTGGCCAGCGACCCGCGGCCGGGCAGGGCGCCGGATGCGCGGCGCTGGGATACCGCCGGCTATGCCACCGTCAATCTGCGCGCCAGCTATCGGGTCAGCAAGCAGCTCGAGCTGTATGCGCGCATCGACAATCTCTTCGACCGCCGCTATGCCAGCTACGGTCAGCTGGCCGAGAACATCCTGCCGGACGGACGGCTGGTGCAGCCGCACGTGGCGCCGCAGGATGCGGCGACGTCGCGCTTCATCGCCCCTGGGGCGCCGCGCAGCATGTTCGTCGGGCTGCGGTACCGGATGTAGCGCGGGACAGGGGGACGGCAGGGCGGCGCGGGGCCGATGTCGCGGGGCCGATGTGCTAGGCTCCCGCACTTTGCCCTTCACGCCATCGCCATGCAGCCGTCGTTCGCCGCCTTTCGTGCCGCGCTTGCCAGTTTCGTCAGTTCACGCGCCCTCAAGCTCGCCGTCGGTCCGATCGTGGTGCTGCTGATCGCCGGTGCGATCTTTCTGGGCCTGCCGCTCGTCATGCTGATGACCGGCGTCGTGCCGCCCTGGGTGCAGGCGCTCTACGGGGGCGCGGGTGGGGTCGCGCAGACGCTGCTGGTGGTGCTGTACCAGCTCGCGCTGATCCTGCTGGTGGCGCTGTGGTCGATGCCGGGCGCGGTCGCACAGATCGGACCGGCTTACTCCGCAGCCGGCCCGTCTCCCGACGCCATGGCGGGCCAGCGCGGCGCACTGGCGCACTACATCGGCACCTACATCGTGCTGTGCGCGGTGACCCAGTTCCTTGGCACGGTGCCGCTGCTGTACGGCGTGGCCAACCTCGCGGCCCAGGGCTGGCTGGCGATGCGGCTGATGCCGTATCTGGCCCTGCGCAAGCGCGCATCGGCCAGCGAATTCGCGGCGCTGACCAAAGCTTGGCGCCTGCCGTTCGCCGGCGTGGCGATCGCTGGTGTCGTGCTCAGCGGCCTGATCGCCGCGGCCATCTCGGGAGCAATCGCGCTGCTGCTGCCCGGGCCGGCAGCGTTTGCCGGCGTGACCATCGGGCGCGTGCTCGGGATGCTGTTTCTCGTTTACTGGTTCGCGCACCTGTCGCTGCGGGCGCTGGCCGCGATGCGGGGAGATGCGGCGAGCGCCCGGCCCGCGCTGCCGTAGGCGGAAGGCCATCGCGGTAAAGCGGTGGCCTCTGGCGCCTACGGGCGATTGTTCCGGATCATCGCACCCGGCGGCCCGCTCGATCCGCCGAACCAGGGCTCGACCCGCGCCTGGTTCTGTTCGACCAGTACCGAATAGTTGTCCTTGAAGCTGTTCGGGAAAAAGATCATGCCGGGGCTCGCCACCCGGTTTCCTCGTACCAGGATGCCGGACAGCGTCGCGCCCGGCATGCCTTGCACCGCCAGCCCGCGCGTGACGTTGCGCGCCGCCGTGCGCATCACGAAGACCGGGTCGCCATCCTCGGCGACGGTGTTATCCAGGCAGTCGATATTGAAGGTCGGCAGATAGGTGTTGTCGCCATAGGGACCATAGGCCGCGATGGCGATGCCGTCGCCGGCGTTCATGTTGTAGTTGTGGTCGATCACGCTGTCGAACACGCCGCCAAAGAACAGGATCGAATTCAGCGCGCGGCCATGCATGTTGCGGAACTCGTTATGGCTGACGGTGATGCGCAGATAGCCGGTGGTGATGTTGATCACCGAGGACGAATCGGGCACCACGTCCCATGGCGTCGCCAATTCCATCACGCGGCCCTTGATCGATTTCAGATGCCGGTACTGGCCGACGCCCGTGCCGGCGACGATCGACATCAGCACGTTCTCCGGATTGCTGGTGCCGACCATGTCCCAGTTCGGATCGCGCGCCAGCGTCACCGTACTGGCCGAGCTCGCGGCGAGCCTGCCCAGATACGCGCCGCCGCCGCCGTCCGTCGTAAAGAACTGGTTGGTCGGCGTGTAGGTCATGTTGCGGAACAGGTTGTAGCCGAGATAGAAGTTGCGCGTGGCGTTGGCCGTGGTGCCGCTGATCATCGGCCGGCTGGCGCCGATCACCACGCCTTCGTTGATCTCGTCCTGCGCGCCGAACAGATTCTTGGTGACGACGACGTTCTGGCTGTTGGCAATGCCGTAATCGCCCTTGGTCGCCCGATTGCCAGCGATCAGCACGCCGTCGCCGTAGTCGATGGAGAGCGTCTTGCGCGAGCTCAACGTCGAATTGACGATGCGCAGGTCGGGCCCGGAAATCTTGATCAGCTGGGCGCTTTCCGCGCCGTTGGTGTAATCGGCCGACACGACGAAATTGACGCGCTGGATCAGGATATGGCCGTGCGTGCGCGGATCGCTGCCCAGATCCGCGGCCCGCAGCATCGTTTCGCGATGGGGCCCGCGCAGCGTCAGCGAGGCGATGCCGAAATGACTGTCGCCGGTGATCCATGACGCGGGGGTGGCCGCGGCGTTGTTCGCCTTGCCGAGCAGGGTGGTCGCGTCCTCCGATTCCCCAACCAGATACTGATGGCGGCGCAAGGCGATCGTTCTCGAGATGGCGAATTGCCCGGCCGGCAGCTTGAAGACGGTGCGGACGCCGTTGCTGCGGTTCTTGTCGAGGCACGCTTGCAGCGCCGGGGCGTTGTCGGTGACGCCATCGCCGGCCAGTCCCGGGCAGGCCACTACCGCGGGCGGTTTTGGCGCGGGTTGAATGCGGATCGGCACCGGCAGCGCCGCAGTCAGGTCCTTTTTCGGGGAGCCGATCCACACATGGTAGGGGCCGGGCGCCATGTCGGCGGGCACGGCCGCCACCAGCGCGGTATCGTCCGCGTGCTCGACGGTCAGCGGATAAAGCCGGTTGTCGGCCGATTGCAGATAGGCTTCCTTGCTGCCGTTGAAGTTCTTGCCGAACAGCCGCAGCTTGCCTCCGGCCTCGGCGCCGCAGTTGACCAGCTCATGCGCCGGCGCCTCCAGGCTGGAATCGGTATCGGGCGTGCCGAGAATCCACTGGATTTCCGGCCGATTGACGATGCCTTCCAGCGCCGGCACCGCGCGATCCTGATCCTCGATGCGGTAGGCGTAGGGGCCGTATTTCAGGTTGGCCGGGATGGTGAAGGTCAAGCCCGTGGAACTCAGGTTGACGGCCGGCACCGTGATCGCGCTGGCCCGGACCGCGCTGCGCCAGTCGGTCATCCCGGACGTCAGCGCCGCCAGCCGCACGGTCTTGCGGTTGCCGGTGAAGGCGCCGCTCATCAATACGCTCTGGCCGGGCCGGTTCTCGCGCGAGGTCCAGAAAATGGCGTTCTTCTCGTAGACCGGATCGCTGTCCGGCCGCATCCGGTTGACATCAACGAACACCGCCCGCTTGCCGCTGCCGGTGTCGCCGTTCCTGCCGATCATCGGGTTGGCGCACCCGCTCAGCGTGCCGGCTTCGGTAATGGGCGCGACCGGCGTGCCCGCCGCGACCGCGGGCGCCGAAGCCCCGCGCGCCTCAGCGCCGCCCGCCACCGCCTGCCAGCAGCCGAACAGCGCCAATGCGGCCGTCAACAGGCGCTGTCGAAAGCGAAACGCTGGTTTCATGGCTACCCCCGGTTGTGTCTGGCGAACGGACGGCCATGGCAGAACTGCGCCCATCGCCTATATCGGACGGGCCATTAATGTCTGAAAACGACGCCCGTCACAGTACGAGACGGCACACAAGGAGGAATCGGAGATCCTGCCCGTCCTTCCTGCTTAGCGGAGGGAGATCAAATGGCCTACAATTTGGCATCAATTGATCCAAGATCTACGGCGCCCTGAGTTTCGCGGGCGCAATGCTCGAGATTCTCGTTCACTCACGCATCGGCAAGGTGCCTCGCCAGCATGTCGTGGTGGTTGCCGACGTACCTGACGACATCGCGCTCGAACGTGCAGGGCCGGACGACTTGCCGGCGGGATGGGACGAGAGGCTGTTCCGGGCGCCGTAGTCCGTGTCCGCCGCCGGGCAAGCTCATCCGCCGATTGCCGATGAGGGATGGAAGCCCCGGGGGCGGTCCCCGGGACTGTATGCGCTGTACGGGCCGTACGAGCGTTACTCCGCCGAAATCTTCGCCCGCTTCACCACCTCGCCATAGCGCTGCAGGCGATCGGCCATCATGCGTTCGAAGGCGGCGGGGGCCATGTCTTCCGGCGGGACCACGCCGCGGGAGCGCAGGGCAGCCTGCATGGCGGGATCGCTGGCCGCCTTGCGCACGGCCTGGTAGATCTTCTGCACCACCGGCTGCGGCGTGCCGGCCGGTGCGGCGATGCCGGTCCACGAGCTCAGGTTCAGTTCGGGATAGCCCAGTTCGGCCAGCGTCGGCACGTCCGGCAGCTGCTCGAGGCGCTGTTCGGAGGCGACCGCCAGTGCGCGGACTTTGCCGTCCTTGACGTGCGGCAGCATGATGACGAGGTTGTCCAGGATGAACTGCACCTCGTTGCTCAGCACCGCCGTGATCAGTTGCGAGCCGCCGCGGTACGGGATATGGGTCGCCACCGCACCGGTGCTGGCCTTGAACATCTCGACGTTCAGCTGGCCCATGCTGCCGACGCCGCCGCTGCCGTAATCCAGCTTGCCCGGGTTCTTCTTCGAATAGGCGATGAACTCCGCGAAGGTGCGCACCGGCAGGCTGGAATGCACGACCAGCGCATTGGGCTGGCGGCCCAGGATCGCAATGTTCTCGAAGTCCTTGATCGGGTCATAGCCGATGCGCGGCTGCGTCAGCGGATTGGCCAGGTGGCTGCTCTGCGACGACACCACCAGCGTGTAGCCGTCGGGCTTGCTGCGCGCGACGACCTGCGTCGCGACCGAACCGCCCGCGCCGGGACGGTTGTCGACGACCACCGGCACGCCAAGAATGCGCGACAGCGGCTCGGAATACTGGCGCGCCATGATGTCGACCGATCCGCCGGGCGGGAAGGGGACCACCAGCGTGATGGGACGCGACGGCCAGTTTTCCTGCGCCACGGCGCCAAGCGGCGCGGCGGCGGCAATGGCGGCGGCGCTCAGGCCAAGACCAACGAAGCGGCGGCGGGAGAAGGGCAGGTTCTGCATGATCAGAAAGGCAGGATGGAAAAGGGATTCGTTCGATGGCGGGACATGCCGATCATTGCAGCCCGAGGATGGCCAGCGCCAGGGCCTGCGCCCGTGGCACGAAGGTGGACAACTCGCAGTACTCGCGCTCGGTGTGCGGATGGCCGCCGACCGGGCCGGTGCCGCACAGCGTCGGCGTGCCGGCCGAGCTGGTCAGGCCGCTGTCGGCCGCGCCGCCGGTGAATTCACCGTCGACGGTAAAGCCGACGCGTTCGGCGCTGCGCTGATAGAGCGACAGCAGGGCCGCGGGCGTCGTCGCCATCGGCATCGTGCGGCGCATGTCGGTGATGCGCCCGCGCGTGCGGGGAATCGATTCGGCCTCGACGATCTCGCGGATGCGGCCGTACAGCGCGTCCATGTCGGTATCGGCGGTGAAGCGCACATCGAGCTGCGCCCTGGCATGCGGCGCGACCATGTTCGGCACGATGCCGCCCTGCACGCAGCCGACATTGGTGGTGATGCCCGATGCCGGGTCGGTCAGCGCATGCAGCGCCAGGATCTTGCGCGCCAACGCATCGATCGCGCTGGCGCCATGGGCGTGGTTGATGCCCGAGTGCGCGGCCACGCCCTCGACCTCGAACTCGACCACCATCGAGCCCTTGCGGCCCGTCACCAGGTTGCCGCTGACGCGCCCCGGCTCCGCATTGAACACCGCGCGCACTTCACGGGCGACGGCCATGATCCGATCGCGCGTGGCGGGCGAGCCGATCTCCTCGTCGCACGAGAAGAACAGCCGCACCGGCGGCGCCTGCCGGCCCAGCCGCGCCAGCGCCTCGGCAACGAACACATTGAGCACCAGGCCGGATTTCATGTCGGCGACGCCGGGACCGTAGGCGCGTCCATCCTCGACGCGGAAGGGCCGCCTGGCCGCCGTGCCTTCGGGATAGACCGTATCCATATGCCCCATCAGCAGGACCGGCAGGCCCTCGCCGGAGCCCGGCACCTGCGCATCGAGGCAAACGCCGTATCCCGGCACAGCATGGAAGCGCACGGCGATGCCGGCGGCTTCCAGATGCGCGCGCAGGACCTCGGCCACGGCCTGGACGCCGGCTTCGTGGCGGCTGCCGCTGTCGATGTCGACGATCTTCAGCAGCAAGTCCTGCATCGCCTGATGCTGGCCTTGCAGCCAGTCCAGCAGCGCCTGCGCGCCCTGGGCAACTTCCTTATCCTGCATGGGGTTCCTGTTCGCGACGGATGACCGAATACCGAAGACCGGTGCCCGGTCCGCGATGAAAGACGTGATGGGAGGCGCAACAACATGCGCCGTGAAACATGTATTGCAACGGTGATATCATCATGCAATACGTATTGCAGAGTGTCAATATGACGAATTCCCGCAAGGAAAGCGCCGATCATGGCGCCACGCTGCTGGACCGGCTGGCGCGCGAAGCCGCCACGTTGACCGCGCGCGAGCGCGAGCTGGCCGATGCGCTGACGCGCGGCTATCCGCATGTGCTGCTGGAATCGGCGACCGCGCTGGCGGCACAGCACGGCACCAGCGCGTCGACCGTGGTCAGGCTGTTCGCCAAGCTCGGCTATGCCAGCTATGCCGACGCCCAGCGCGAAGCGCGGGCCAGCGTAACGGCCGCGCTGCCAACCGCGGGACAGCGCGCGCCTGCGCTGATCGGCGGCAAGCGAACCTTGCGGGCCTGCCTCGACGATGCGTTGATGCACGACCAGCACAACCTGACCGCCACGCACGAATCGCTGGACATCGCCGCCTTCGAGGCGATCGCACGCCTGCTGGCCGGAGGAAAAGGGCGCCTGTTCATCCTCGCGCAGAAGAACAGCGCGCCGGTCAGTGCCTGGCTGGCGCTGCATCTGAACATGTGCCGGCCCAATGTGCAGGAGCTGGGCGCCGGCGCCGTGACGGCCACCGACGGCATGCTGTGGGTCCAGCCGGAAGACGTGCTGCTGACCTTCAGCGTCCGCCGCTATTCCAGCGCGCCGGTCAGCATCGCCCGTGCCTTCCGCGAGCGGGGCGCCCGCGTCGTCGCCATCTGCGACAGCCCCGCCGCGCCGCTGGTGCCGCTGGCCGACCACCATCTGCTGGTGCGCACCGCCAACGCATCCCCATTCGACTCCTACACGGCGGCATTCTTCCTGTGCAATGCACTGGTGTCCGCCGTCGCCCAATTGCGCCAGCCGGCGGTGATCGAGGCGCTGCAGCGGCGCGATGCGCTGTGGCAGGCGTTCGAGACCGATCCGGTGGAGGGATTGCGAAAGGGGTAGGGCGCGAAGGTCCGGTACTTGCCCGGCGCCGGCCCCGCTATCGGCGCGGGCACCGGCATGGTGTTCGGCATCGACCGATCCCCGCCAAATGTGGACACCTTGGCATGGCTTGGCGTCCCGATTCCGTCCGCCTAAGCTAGTGGTCTGGCTAAAAAAACCACGGGGAGACGAGGACGATGAACCGGCCGAATCGACGTCGTGCGACATGGATCGGGCTCGGCATTGCCGGTATGGTGGTCATCGCGCTGGCCGCCGGCGCGGCGTGGCTGCTGTCCTTGCCGCCGGCCACAACTCCCGCCGCGCCGCCGGCGATCGCCGATTCCGAGCGGGCCGCCACGCTGTCGGCGCTGAAGCCGCCCAAGCGCCCGCGCCCGGTGATCGCCATCGTCGGCATCAACGACGCCACCGAAACCACCGACTATCTGATGCCCTATGGCATCCTGCGCCGCGCCGACATCGGCGAGGTGGCGGCATTGGCGACGCAGCCCGGACCGGTGAAGCTCTACCCCGCGCTGCGGGTCGAGCCGGATGCAACGATCGCGCAGTTCGACGCGCAGCATCCCCAGGGCGCCGACTACGTGCTGGTCCCGGCGATGAGCCGCGACGACGATCCGACCGTGCTGCAATGGATCCGCGGCCAGGCCGCCAAGGGCGCCACCGTGATCGGCATCTGCGCCGGAGCGAAGGTGGTGGCCGCAGCCGGCCTGCTCGACGGCAAGCGGGCCACCACTCATTGGTACTACCTGAACGACCTGCTGGAGAAGCATCCCACGGTACGCCACGTCCCCGATCGGCGCATCGTGGTCGACGGCCGCGTCGCCACGACCACCGGCATTTCCGCCTCGATGCCGATGACGCTGACGCTGATCGAAGCCGTGGCCGGCCGCGACAGGGCAGAGGCGGTCGCCCGCGACCTGGGCCTGCCGCATTGGGATGCGCGCCACGACAGCGACGCCTTCACCTTCACGCGTCCCTTCGCCTTGACGGCGATGGGCAACACCATGGCGTTCTGGAACCGCGAACGGCTCGGCATCGCGCTGCGGCCCGGCGTCGACGAGGTATCGCTGGCGCTGGTCGCCGACGCGTGGTCGCGCACCTACCGTTCGCAGGCCATCTCCTTCGCCGCGCAGCCGGGGCCGATCCAGACCCGGAACGGCATCCGGCTGCTGCCCGAGCAGGTGGGCAAGGACTGGGATGGAGAACGCGCCATTGCACTCACCGCGGAACCGCACCCGGCGAAGGCGCTTGATGCGGCCCTGAACGGCATCGGCCAACGCTACGGCACGCGTACGGAAGCACTCGTCGCCATGCAGCTGGAATATCCCGGCGAACATGGGCGAACCGAGACGCGAACCACCCCAATGCAGTAGAACCCAACGGAGGAGACACGATGGCAAAGATGATTTTCCTGAACCTGCCGGTCCGCGATCTCGCGGCCGCGACGCGCTTCTACGAGGCGATCGGCTGCGTCAGGAACGAGCAGTTCAGCGACCATCAGACCTCGTCGATGGTGTGGTCCGATACCATCAACTTTCATCTGATGACGCACGCCTATTACGGGACCTTCACCAGCAAGCCGATCGCCGACGGGCACCAGACCAGCGCCATGCTGATCGCGCTGTCGATCGACAGCCGCGAGGAGGTGGACGCCATCGTCGAAGCCGCGAAATCGGCCGGCGGACGCGCGGACATTCGCGAGCCGCAGGACATGGGTTTCATGTACCTGCGCACCTTCGAAGATCCGGACGGTCACCTGTTCGAGCCGGTGTGGATGAACCCGGCGGCGATGATGGGCGAGCAGGACGCGCAATAGCGGAACGCCGGGGACCGCTCGGCAGGTTTTTCTCCGCGCGTAGCGGTCCCGCAGCGCATCCCCACGACACATCGCCGCACGTCGCAATACCTCGCAGCACGTCACAACATCCAGTCGATCGGCAGCAACGACAAGCCCCGGATCCACAAGCGCTCCAGCCAGCTGGAATTGGGCTCGGTATCGTGGCGAATCGTGTCGCTGCCGCGCCTTTCGAGCCAGTACAGGCTGCCGTCGTCGGCCAGCCGGACCTCATAGGCGTTCTGCGGAACGCTGGTATCGAATGCGGATTCGATCCTGCCGGCCAGCGCGGGACTGTCGATCACGAAACCCAATTCGGTATTCAGATGGGCCGAGCGCGGATCGAAATTGAGCGAACCGACAAAGGCCCGCTGCGCATCGACGGCGAACGTCTTGGCATGCAGGCTTGCGCCGGAGCTGCCGAACGGCCCGGCGCGCTCCTCGGCCCTGGAGCGGGGAGTGGTATCGGCCTTGTCCGCGGGCGGCGCGACTTCGCGCCGCAGCTCGAACAATTGCACGCCGGATTCGAGCAGCGCGCGGCGCCATTTGACATAGCCGGAGTGCACCACCTTGACGTCCGTGGCCTCGGCCGCATTGGTCAGCACGCGCACCTTGACCCCCTTGGCGGCGAGGTCGGCAAAGGTCTTCGCACCGGCCTCGGTCGGAACGAAGTAGGGCGACACCAGGTCCAGTTCGCGCGTCGGCACGCCGATGGTCTCCATCAGCTGATGCCCGATCAGTCCATTGCTCGGCGCCTTGCCCAGGACCTTGGCGGGATCGTCGCTGACGATCTGTGTCTTTGCCCACTCGAACGCCAGGGTGCCATCGATGATGCGACGGTAGGCCGGCAGTGCCTTCAGGGCGTTCATGTAAGCCGTGGCGGCGGGGTCGCGCTCCGCGGTGGCGGCCTCCCGGGCCAGTTGTTCCAGCCTGTCCGGGGACACGGGCAACGCGATCCGGTTCACCGGATACGCACTGGCGCTCGCCCAGTAGCGATCGAAGTCCCGTTCGACCTCGGCAGCAATCGGCCCGACGGCCAGCACGTCCAGATCGGAAAACAGCACGCCATCGGTGGCGCCAAAATATTCGTCGCCGACATTGCGTCCGCCCACGATGGTCGCCTGCGCATCCACCGTGAACGATTTATTGTGCATGCGCCGGTTCAGGCGGCGGAAGTCCGTCAGATAGCCGATGAATTTCGGCGAGCGCACGACGAATGGATTGAACAGGCGGACTTCGATGTTGGGATGGGCGTCCAGCGCGGACAGGATTTCGTCGAGGCCCGAGATGCCGTTGTCGTCCAGCAGCAGACGCACGCGCACGCCGCGCTCGGCGGCTTCATGCAGGGCATCGAGCAGCAGCGTGCCGGTGGTGTCGCGGCGCCAGATGTAGTACTGCACGTCCAGCGTGCGCTCGGCCATGCGGGCGCCATGGACCCGCGCGGCGAAGGCCTCGCGCGGATCGGCCAGCGGGTGGATGCCCGACAGGCCGGGACGCTCGGCCAATGCCGGCGCCAGCGCGCGGCCCAGCGCCGTGTCGCGGGACTCTTCCGGCGTCAACGCATGCGATTCGGTTCGGGGTTCCAGCGGTGGCAGGGCGCATCCGGCGAGCACGAACATCGCGAAAACGGCGGGGACCAGCGGACGCAAGCGGGAGAACAGGCGATGGGAGGCAGTGTGCATGGACGTTCGAGACGATCGACGGCCCGGTCAACGGACTGAAGAAGATACGAACTATAAAGCAGCGCCACGCCATTGCTTCGCCGCGGCACGGCCGGTTCGCGTCATGGTGCCCCAAACACGCGCCAACGCGTGCCAACGCGCCTCAACGCGTGCCGCAACTCAAAACCGGTGATTGACCGTCAATTCCACCCGCCGTCCGGCCCCTTGCAACCATTGGGTCGGATTGTAGTAGGCCGTTGCGACATAGTGCCGATCGAACACATTGAAGCCGCGCAGTGACAGCGTGGTGTGCTTGCGCGGCCGCCATTGCAGCAGCAGGTCGGTGGTGGTGTACGCCGGCATCTTGAGCGTATTGGCGCGGTCGGCGAAGCGGCGGCCGACATGGCGGATGCCGGCGCCGGCCGTCCATTCCGGCAGGAAGCGCCAGGTCAGCCAGGCATTGGCCAGGCGCTCCGGCACGTCGGTCGGCACGTTGCCATTGCGCGAGACCGCCGTGCCGTTGACCGATTCGGTGAACCGGTCGTAGCGCGCCTGCAGCAGCGCGGCATTGGCATCGAGCCGCCATCCCGGCAGGAATTCGACGCCGATGCTGGCCTCGATGCCGCGCGAGGACTGCTCGCCAACCTGTACGCTTTGCGTGGGATTGACCGCGTCGCGCGTGACCAGGTTCTTCTTGACGATGTGGTAGGCCGCAACGGTCCATTCCCCTTTGCCATTCCAGAAGTCCTGCTTGACGCCGGCCTCGACCTGGCGACCGGTGGACAGCTCGAAATTGCTGTTCGACGAGGAAAGCATCAGCAATGCGCTGACGGGATCGGCCGCTTCCGAATACTGCGCGTAGACAGCCAGATTCGGCGTCAGGTTGTACACCGTGCCGGCACGCCAGCCGATGTGCGAAAACGTCCTGTCGAATGCCTCCCGATTGGCCACCAGATCGTGGCGCTCGATCCTGGCATGGTCATAGCGCAAGCCGCCCAGCACGGACGACCGCGGCGTGATTTCCAGCCGATTCTCGGCGAACAGGGCGTACTGCACCGCCTCGTTGCTGTAGCGCGGCGTGGTGCCGGCGACGTTGATGAAATTGCCGCGATCGAACGTGTAAGGATCGACCACCGTGCTGCCCGAGTAGGGCGAATTATTGGTATGGCGAAACGATGCCCGATTGACATCGAAGCCGACCGACACGCTGTTGTTCATGCCGAACAGCGCATGGCGATAGACCGCATCGGTGGTATTGCCGACCTGCCATTGATCGTGAAGGATCTCGACATAGGACGAACGCTGGATCAGGCCGCTCGCCGGCAGATAGTCGTAGTACTCGGCATTGCGCCAATGACGCTTGCTGTCGATGTAATACGCCCGCGAGCGAACCGTCAGATCGGCGTTCGGCATCCACCGCGCCGACAATTCGGTCCACTGGTCGTCGAACTGGATGCGGCTGTCGCTGACGTTGTAGTTTCGGGTCCGCAAGGACGGATCCTGGCGGCCATTGACGAGCGGCACGCCGAAATACCGTGCCGGCTGCTGCCAGCCCTTGGCGTAGCTCAGCTTGATGCCGAGCTCCGGCGTTGGATCCCATTGCAGCGCGCCCGATACGGACAGATTGCGCGAATCGCCGAAATCGACCGACCCGTCCGTGCGATTGCCGCTGATATCGAAGCGGTATGACCAGCGCTCGTCGATCGCGCCGCCGCTGCCGAAGGCGAGCCGCTGGGTGTTCTCCGTGCCGATCGTCGCCTGGATTTCGTTCTCCACCGGTCCGCGCGTTGGCTTCTTCGGCACGACGTTGACGACCCCGCCGATCGCGCCTTCGCCATAGATCACCGAGGCGGGTCCGCGCAGTACCTCGATGCGTTCCACCGACCAGGTGTCGAAGGGATACGTCACGCCGATCCCGCCGTATTGGCGCACGCCATCGTAGAGCCGCATCACCGACGCCGCATCGGTAAAGCCGCGGGCGGACAACGAAGCGCCGCCATTGCCGGGATGGCCGAGGCCCGACAGCCCCGGTGCACGGGTGATGGCATCGACCAGCGATACATCGCCGCGGACTTCGAGCTGATCGCGGGCAATGACGTCCACGCTGGCCGGCGTCTGCATCGGCGTCAGGTCGAGGTTCGATCCGGTCGAGGCCGGCTCATCCAGCGCGGTCTGCCCGGCGGCATGGACGGTGACCGGTGCCAGTACGTGGACCTCAGGAGAAGGGTCGGCCGCCTGGGCGGAAAGGCATACTGCGGCAGCGGCTAGCGCCACCTCGCGGGGAAGGAGTCGGGCCATTGAGAAAGCGGGCGTGTCCCAGGTGAGACGGCAGGAATGCCGCGAGACACCGTTGTTTTTGGTGCCAGATTCTATTGGCCACGCCGTACACGGTACATGCGACACCATGCCGCAGGACCCGCGCGGGATTTCGTCGCACAGTACGGATCGGCGCGGCGATCCGCCTCACTCGCCAAAAAAATGACGCCAATAGGCCAATAACCCCAATAACCCAATAACCCAATAACCCAATAGCTTCGATAGCGCCATCACGCATTCACCGCTCCCGCAGATGTCCGTACCGACACCCCGATCGCCCGCCGCAGCGCCTGCCCCAACGTCCGCCGCCCACCGCACGCTTTGGCGCTGGCATTTCTACGCCGGCCTGTTCGTAATGCCCTTTCTGATCGTGCTGGCGATCACCGGCACCATTTACTGCTTCCAGCCGCAAATCGAACCCTTGCTGTATCCGGGGCTATTGCGCGTGACACCGCAGGGCGAGCCGCTGTCCCCGCAAACGCTGCTGGAGCGGGCGAGGGCGGCCGCGCCGGCCGGCGCCGTGGCCACGACCTACACCATGCGCAACGATCCGCGCGCCAGTGCGGAGTTCATCTTCCGCCTGCCCTCGGGCAACAGCGAAAGCCTCTATCTGGATCCCTATTCAGGCGCGGTGCTGGGCAGCCTCAGCGTGGAAGACCGCTTCATGAAGCAGGTCCGGTTGCTGCATCGCGCCTTGCTGGCAGGAAAGCCCGGCGAATTGCTGATGGAACTGGCCGGATGCTGGACGCTGGTGATGATCGCCACCGGCCTGGCCATGTGGTGGCCGCGCTTGCGCGAATCGGGTGTGAGGGCGTTTGCAATGCGGCCGGCAAGCGGCAGGCGAGGGCGGTGGAAGGAAATCCATCTGATGCTCGGCGCTTCGCTGGCGATCGGCGCGCTGGTGTTCGTGCTGTCCGGTCTGCCGTGGACCGCCTTCTGGGGCAAGCAATTCAAGGCCATCACGACGGCCGCGAACCTGGGGCGCCCGGCCGATGGCGAAGCAGGGCATGCGCACGCGCCCGTCCGTGAGGGCAATCATGCCGCTCATGGCGATCACCGGCGACACGGCAGGACGATGGAATCGCTGCCGCTGAGCGAAATCCCGTGGGCGACGGGATTGACCGCCGTGCCGGTCGGAACCAGCGCATCCGCCGGCCATGCGCCGATCGGTCTGGATCGGGTCGTTGCCATCGCCGGCTCGCGCGGAGCCGGCGCGGGATGCCAGGTGGCACTGCCGGGAACGCCCGATGCGGTCTATTCGGTGTCGTGCTTCCCCAGCGACCCCAAGGCCGAAAGAACGCTGCATATCGATCCGCACAGCGGCAATATCGTCCGGGATATCCGCTACGACGACTACGGCCCCGTCGCGAAGGCCGTGTCGTACGGCACCTCGCTCCATATGGGCCGGTATTTCGGCCTTGCCAATCAGATCGCATGCGCCGCGATCTCGCTCGGCCTGATGGCGCTGGCCATCACCGGCTTCGTCATGTGGATCAAGCGCAAGCCGGCCAATGCATTGGGCGCGCCGTCGCGTCCGTCGAGCCCGCCGCCGATGCGCGCATGGATTGCCGGACTGGCGGTACTGGGGGCGATATTCCCGCTGATGGGAATCACGATGCTGCTGGTCTGGCTGATCGATCGGCTGGTGCACAGAGCGGCCGGCGTGCCGTCGAGACCGGTACGGCAATGATCGGGACGGGATGTCCGGACCGGGATCGGCGGATCGGCGGATCAGCCCGTCCCGGCACCCGTGGTCGGCTGCAGCACGATAATGGCCATGCCGGCCAGCGCCACCGCGGCGCCGAGGACGTCCCAGCGCGTCAGCGGCAGCCCGTCCACGATGCGAAGCCACACCAGCGCGACGGCAATATAGACGCCGCCATACGCCGCATAAGTTCGACCGGCGGCGGTGGGATGCAGGGTCAGCAGCCAGGCGAAGGCCGCCAACGCCAGGGCCGCGGGAACCAGCAGCAGCGGGGTCTTTTCCTGCTTTAATACCAGGTAAGGCAAATAGCAGCCGACGATCTCGGCCAGCGCCGTCAGCACGAACAGCGCCGTATAGGCAAGGAAGGTCACGATCGAAGCGGGCAGGGTAGCGGTGGACCGCATTGTCCCATGGCCCTGCGGACTTTCCGTCAGGCTGACGGAACGGTGCTAAGGTACGAGCTGCCTGCGCCGGGAGACATCGATATGAAGAACAACGAATTGCCGCAAGACCGATCCGCCTCCGCATTGATCGACGCCCGCATCGAGGAACTGGGCGACTGGCGAGGCGAAATGCTCGCCAGACTCCGCGCCCTGATCAAGGAAGCCGACCCGAACGTCATCGAGGAATGGAAATGGCGCGGCGTTCCGGTGTGGTCGCACAACGGCATCATTTGCACCGGCGAGACCTACAAGAGCGTCGTCAAGATGACGTTCGCAAAGGGCGCTTCATTGCCGGATCCGGCAGGGTTGTTCAATTCGAGTCTTGAAGGCAATACGAGACGGGCCATCGATTTCGCGGAAGGCGCGCAAATCGACGAGAAGGCGTTGAAGGAACTGGTGCGTGCGGCGGCTTTGCTGAATAGCACAAAGGCAAAGAAGTAGGTTGCCATCAGAATCGCAGAGCATCCACGACGCTGCCGACGTATTCCCGGATACATACGAGGAAGAGGGGAAAGAGTGCTATTCGCCGTTCGCTTTCATGATATTCCTGGGCAAACACACGTACGGACTAGCCACTTCAAAGCCCACATCGACTGGCTTGACGGGCATCGCGACCGGATCCTCATCGCCGGCTCCTTAAGAGAAGCGGAGTGTGAAGCTCCAGTCGGAGGGCTATGGATCGTCAGTGCGGCCAACAAGCTTGAGGTCGAAGCGCTGTTGCAGTCGGACCCGTTCTGGGTGCATGGTCTGCGAGAAAAAGTCGAGATTCAGTCGTGGCACCGCGCCTTCCCTGACCCCGTCACGATATGACCAAGTCCGAATTGCACGAGTTTTTGACGTCGACCTTCGACCTTGTCGTTGACCCGGTAGAGCGTGGCAATGGCAGGACCTACTTCTTGAAACGGGTCGATTGGAGGCCAGGATCTACGACGAGAGTTCTTCGCGTAGAAAGCTCGGATGAAACGGTACGTCATATCAGACTTTGCGTTTCATCCGACAACAACAACAGCGTTTTCGCAATACACCCGTTGCGACTGTCCAGCTTGGTGAAGGTTGTGGGGGATGAAATAGGGCGTCTCCACGAGCGCGAAGGCGCATCCGGCTAGTTCATGGCCAGTCTCGCCTTGGACATGGCCGGCATCATCATACTTACTCCGGCAGCCACCTGGCCCGCACGCGCCCGAAGTCACCAGTAGCGGTGCTCAGATGCAGCCACTGGTCCACGAAGTGCTTGAACACGTCATCGCCCTGCGGCAGCAGATAGGCCATCTCCGCATACTGCAGCGGCTTCTGCGGATTGACGGCGCATAGTTCCGGATGGGCCTTGCTTTGCACGATGGCTTCGGCGGCTTCCGTGACGAAGACGTCGGCATTCTTCTTGATGACCTCGTCGAAGATGGTCACGTTGTCCGTATGGATCCGCAATTGCGCGCGGCCGAGATGCGTCCGTGCAAAACGCTCGTTGCTGCCGCCGGGATTGGCGATCACACGCACCGCCGGCTGATTGATCGCCTCGATGGTCTGGTACCTGGCGACGTTCTCGCAGCGGGTCAGCGGCGTCTTGCCGTTGATCATGTAGGGCGCACTGAAATAAGCCTGCCGCTGGCGTTCCAGCGTCACGGAAATACCGCCCACGGCGATGTCGCATTTGCCGGCCACGAAGTCCGGCATCAGGTTCGACCAGCTCGTCTTGACGTATTGCGGCTTGGCCTGCAGCGCGGCAGCGAGCGTCTGCATCAGGTCGACGTCCAGCCCCTCGAATACGCCCGGCGCCTTCTCGAAGCTGAAAGGCTTGTAATCGCCCGGCGTGCAGACCCGCAGCGTGCCGCTTTGCTGGACGCGGTTCAGCGTCGAACTGGCCGGCTGGGCCAGCGCGAAGCAGGGCAGGGCGGCTGCGGCCACGACGGCAAGGGCTTTGGTTGCGCTGATCATTTCGCAAATCTCCTCATCGACTTGTGAGATGTAGTTCGGATGTCGAAGCGGGATTGTGCACGAAATGTCCGGGCGGCCTATCGGTCTGGACAATTGCCTGCCCAATTTGCCTACGCGCAATTTGCCATGAGGAATGCAGCGGGAACGAATGCGGGCTCAGGTTCGACTGCTTTCGAGGCCGACTGCCTGCCGAGGCAGCGTCTTTGCCAACAACATCGCGAACGCGGCGGTGCCCGTCGAGCACCGCCGCGCCTCGCGACATTACGGTGCGAGCGGATGTCCGATCACCATCCCGTTGTCCGGGGTAATCCGGATCCATGTGCCCGCCAGCGGCTGCTCCTGCTCACCGGGCTTGCTGTAGTCGCAGACTCCACCCGGGAACACCGCGCGTAACGCCGCGAGATCGGCCTCTTGCTGCGAACCGGTCCACGACGGATTGCGTTCCGCGTAGCCCGCGTAGTCGCTGACCGTCACGGGCTTGAGCTGGCATTGCATCGTCCGGGCATGGAGCGGCTCGCCCGCCTCGAAGCGGGGATACGACGAGGCAGGGAACATCGAATTGCATCGCGACGGCGTTTCGCTGACCTCGACGACGTCGGCCGGCGAATTGCTGCCATTGCCCTTGCGGAACACGGTGCTGAATCCGCCGAATCGCTGCGGCTCCGCGATAAAGTCGTTGGCCGCGCCAGCCGTGGTGGCACCGAAACAGCCATCGACGATGTCAGCCGGTTTGTTCTTCACGACTTTTGCCGCGCGCGAATCGGCGGTGCGGTCGCTGACCACCGCGGTCAGCCATCGGTCCATGCCAAAGAACGCCTTTTGCATGGCCGGCAACGATCGCCCGGTGTGAGCGGGGCGCGGAGCCTGAACGGGCATCGTATGGTGGGCATTCGGATCGTGCACGAAGCTGCCCACATTGGCCGTTCCAGTCCACATGACATGATTCGCGAACTGGCCCGTTGCCGCCGCGATACGGGCGCGGACAATGAAGTGGAAGAACTTCAGATGCATATCCCCGGCGCCCGTGAACTCGTTGTTCAAGCCATCGAGGTTCAGGATAGCGGTACTACGAAGGCCGGCCCCGCCATACATGATCATGCCCGTCTGATAGGCCCGCTTCAGCGCCTCGGCGTCCGCGCGCATGCGATCCGTGCGGAGATTGCCGTCAATATCCTGGCCGCCAATTTTGCGATTGAGGTCGATGAATTGCGCCATGGAAATCAAACCGGTGTTCAACGCGTTGAGGCCGTACTGGATGCCGACATTTCCGGTGAACGAACGAGCGAATCCCGTCGACGGATCCACGCCAAGAATGTTCTTGTTGTGGTCGTTCACGTTGGGACGAAGACCGGTCGGATTGGCGGGCAGCAGGCTGACCGGCGGCGCCGGCAGGACGCCCATGGGCGCGCTGGTCACCACGTTGGCCGGGCTGTACTTCTCGGCATTGCCGATGACCGCATTGAACACGGAGCTGTTTCCGGCGCCTCCCATCACGTTGTCCCGATCGCCCTGGTTCGCCGGCCGCAGAACCGAATCCGTTCGCGCGGCCCAGAAGCTGGCTTGCTGGCGAACGCTGTGATAGGTGCCATAACCCGAGGCAGCGGCAATCTCCGCGTTGGTCCAGTTCAACAGCGTCGGGTCCGCGGCGCGCCTGGCGGCGGTGGCATTGTCGTAAGTCGGATCGTAAGGACTGTTGGGGACAGGCGAGTAGGTCCCGTTCTGCGTCGTCCCGCCCTTCGTATGGTTGAGCTGGAAGTTGTAGAACAGACGGCCTTCCATGCTTTGCGGGCCGCCGTTATCCGGAAAGCCCGCCAGCATGACGATGCCATCCAGCAGTCCCGGATAGGTATCGGCAATCATGCTCTGCTGCATGGCCGATCCGGAGGAACCCCAACCCATCGTGTAAAGCACCGGCCCGTTCGCTTCGATGAACCGCTCCTTGACCATCATCATGGTTTCGGCGGAGATGATGTGATTGCAGTTCTGGCCGAAATAATTCAGCGTCGAATTGGCTACCGCGAACCCCTTGCTGAGCGGCAGATCATTCAAGGCATTGAAATCGCCGGCCGCGCCGTTCGCGGAATTGTTCGAGCCGCCCACGGGGCCCATCGATCGGCCCTGGACATACCAGCCGCCGCCGCAACTCTGCCCGAACGGGTAGACCAGCCGCCCGTTGAATTCGCTGGGCGGATTCACCGCGCTGGGATTCGGGTTCTTCTTTGGATCTCCCAGCACGGCGATCTGGTAAATGCCTCGATTGATGACGCCGGTCTCCAGTCGAACGATATACGGCACGGTTCGGCCATCGAGCAGCGTGGTTGTCTCTACATTGGCCGGCGGATTCGCCGGATCGTACGGCTGCCAGACCGCGGTTCCTGACTTCGTCGCATCGTGATAGACCCAATCGACCCGGGTTGGGGCGGCGCAATTGGGATCGGTGTTCGGCCCCGCGGTGAGCGTCGGGCCGCCCGGATAGACCGTGAACGTATCGGTCTGGCAGTGGAAGCTGCCTTCCTGGGGCGCGTACAGAATCGGTCCCTGGATGGGATAGGCGGTCAGCGTCAACGATCCGCGCACCTTCGCGTCGGCGGCCGCGTCGACGACGTCGATCCTGTTCTCGCCTTGCTTCAGCCCTGACACCAGGCCAAGCATCGATTTTCTCGACGGATTCGGCTTGAAGCTGCCCGTCACATCGACGCCGTTCAGCTTGACCTTCGCGCCGGCAATGTTGCCGCCATCGGTCTGCGTCAGTTCGATCAACGTGTCATCGCCACTGACCAATCCCTCCGGCGAAGACAGGCTCTTGACCGTCACCGCCGGTTTCGCGGGTTCGTCGCGGTCGCCTCCACATCCGGAAACAGAAAGCACCAAAGCCGTCAGCCCGACGACAGCAAAGGGCAGGGCGGTCCGAGTTCCCCGTCGGCCTTCCCGTGCGACGGATCGATTGCCCGCTCTTTGGGGGGCGCTTTGCCAAACCATGATTGTCTCCTGATGTTTTAGTGGAAGCCGGCACTGGCGGCCTTATATATTCCGCTTTGCGGAATAATGGATAAATATCGCGCTGGGAAATAATCAGTCTATAGCGCGCTGGGAAGTTCTCAATGCGAAAACACTCCCGACGAAGCATTTATTGAGAACCGACATATGTTTCATGCACCGGAGTAATGCCATCCCCGTTTCGATCGATGAGCTCGACCGGCAGCGACGGTAATGTGTGCTACATATTGCGTCGGCGCGGCTTTGAAGGCGGCGCGGACCGTTCGGCCCAGGGGTGGCGCCACCGACAACGAACCACTGCAGAGGTAGATATCTCGCCGGCCATGGATTTGAATTGACCTCATTCCCGGCGGGCAGCGTGACAAACGGCGGATATATCAATTTATCGCGACTTCCAACCGCTGCATGCCGATAAATGCGGCGCCCGAGAATATTTCCATTCCAGCAAAGGCCGATGACTTGCATTCCTCAATTCGTACGCCAAAGGTATCTCGGCGTCTTTTTTGGCTAAATGGAAAATTCCAGCCATTCGCTTTGAGATGGAAAGCAGTCCAATCGGCCATGCTGCCGTTTCGACCGGCCAAGCGTCTTGCGCGAGGATTGGCTCGCCAGAATCCTTTCCCAGTCGAACCAGAGCGGCTCGGACCTCGGCCCGCCGGCGACTGCAACGTCGGGGCGACTCCCAGGACGGACATTTCTATTTATCCAGAAGGTGACATTTCTATTCACGCCTAACATCTGTGCCGCCGATAATGTTTGTTATGTTAAATGGCAGATATCCCTGCGGCCGCGCGCTCCTGGCCGGC
>NZ_JCBAJO010000058.1:0-23385 GCF_059772245.1 Cupriavidus sp. R6-3 | reverse complement strand
GTGCCGGCGTTGCCGCCGATATCGCGCGTCAGCGGCGCGTGCGCGGGCCCGGCGGCCAGCACCGATTCGATCGCGCCCAGCACCGCCGCGCCAGCATCCGCATGGCCCAGGTGTTCGAGCATCATCGCCCCGCACCAGATCTGACCGATCGGATTGGCGATGCCGCGGCCGGCAATATCGGGCGCGGAGCCGTGCACCGGCTCGAACAGGCTGGGATAGGTTCGCTCCGGATTGATATTGGCCGACGGCGCGACGCCGATGGTGCCGGTACACGCGGGGCCAAGGTCCGACAGGATGTCGCCGAACAGGTTGCTGGCCACCACCACGTCGAACCAGTCCGGATGCAGCACGAAATTCGCGGTCAGGATGTCGATGTGGTACTTGTCGACCTTCAGGTCCGGATAGTTCGCCGCCATCGCCTCGACCCGCTCGTCCCAGTAGGGCATCGTGATCGAGATGCCGTTGGACTTGGTGGCCGAGGTCAGATGCTTCTTCGGACGCTTGCTGGCCAGCTCGAAGGCGAACTTCAGGATGCGGTCGACGCCGATCCGGCTCATCACCGTTTCCTGGATCACGACCTCGCGCTCGGTGCCCGGGAACATGCGGCCGCCGATGCTGGAATACTCGCCCTCGGTGTTCTCGCGCACGACGTAGAAATCGATGTCGCCGGGCTTGCGGTCGGCCAGCGGGCTGCGGATGCCGGGCATCAGCCGGACCGGGCGCAGGTTCACGTACTGGTCGAAGGCCCGGCGGAACTGCAGCAGCGAGCCCCACAGCGACACATGGTCGGGTACCGTGGCCGGCCAGCCCACCGCGCCGAAATAGATCGCGTCATAGCGCGACAGCGTATCGAACCAGTCGTCCGGCAGCATCTTGCCGTGGCGGGCGTAGTAGTCGCAGCTGGAAAAATCGAAATGGTCCCACTGCAGGTCGATGCCGAAGCGGCGCGCGGCGGCGTCCATCACGCGGACGCCTTCGGGCATCACTTCGGTGCCGATCCCGTCTCCAGGGATCACGGCAATCTTGTATTGGCTCATGGCGGAGGGCTCGATGTGGAGGCTGGTGGAGGCTGGTTGAGGCTGGTTGAAGCTCGTTGCAGCGAAGTAGCGGCTGGTGGAAGCTAATAGCGGCTGGTGGAAGCGGATCGCCGGGCGATTCGGCTGCCTCGGGCTGCCACGCCAGCGCACCACGCCGGCGGCCGCGGCCGTGCTTGGCAGAACGCCCGGCCCGGCGGGATAATGTCGCAATTCTATTGCAATCGGCCGGCCCTCACGCCGTCCCGGTCCCACGCCATGTGCCAGCTGCTCGGCATGAACTGCGCCACGCCGACCGACGTGACGTTCTCCTTCACCGGCTTCGCCGCGCGCGGCGGCGTCACGGATCATCATGCCGACGGCTTTGGCGTGGCCTTCTTCGAGGACAAGGCCTGCCGCCTGTTCATCGACAACCAGTCGGCGGGTACCTCGCCGGTGGCCGAACTGATCAAGAACTACCCGATCAAGTCGAAGAACGTCATCTCCCATATCCGCAAGGCCACGCAGGGCACGGTGCGGCTGGAGAACTGCCATCCGTTCATGCGCGAGCTGTGGGGCCGCCACTGGATCTTCGCCCACAACGGCGACCTGAAGGGCTTCGCGCCGTTCCTGTCTGGGGTCTATCAGCCGGTCGGCGACACCGACAGCGAGCTGGCGTTTTGCGCGCTGATGCAGGGCCTGCGCAAGCGTTTCCCCGGCTCGCAGCCGCCGCTGAACGAGCTGTGCTACGCGCTGGCCGACATCACGCGCGAGATCACGCTGTACGGTGTCTTCAACTATCTGCTGAGCAATGGGCAGGCGCTGTTCGCGCACTGTTCGACGCGGCTGTATTACCTGGTGCGCCAGTGGCCGTTCTCGACCGCGCATCTGATCGATGCGGACCTGTCGATCGACTTCGCCCAGGTGACCACGCCGGAAGACCGCGTGGCGGTGATCGCCACCGCGCCGCTGACCGACGATGAAGTGTGGACGCCGTTCGCGCCGGGGGAATTGATGATGTTCGAGGCCGGCCAGCCGACGATGACGCTGACGGTGCCGATTCCGCCCGAGGTGCAGGCGCGCAACGCGGCCAATTCGGCCTGTACTTGAAGGGGGGTGACGCCCCTCTCCCGCAAGCGGGAGAGGGGCCGGGGGAGAGGGAGCCCTCTGCTCAGTGCTGCAGGATCTTCGACAGGAACTGGCGCGCCCGCTCCGAACGCGCCTCGATATTGCCGAAGAACTCCTCCTTCGGCGTGTCCTCGACGATGCGGCCCTGGTCCATGAAGATCACGCGGTTCGCCACCTTGCGGGCAAAGCCCATCTCGTGGGTCACGCACATCATCGTCATGCCCTCGTGGGCCAGCTGCACCATCACGTCCAGCACTTCATTGACCATCTCGGGGTCCAGCGCCGAGGTCGGCTCGTCGAACAGCATGCAGATCGGATCCATCGACAGCGCGCGCGCGATCGCCACGCGCTGCTGCTGGCCGCCCGACAGCTGACCCGGAAACTTGTTGGCCTGGTTCTTCAGGCCCACGCGCTCCAGGTACTTCATGCCCTTGGCCATCGCCTCGTCGCGCGAGCGGCCCAGCACCTTGATCTGCGCGATGGTCAGGTTCTCGGTGATCGACAGGTGCGGAAACAGCTCGAAGTTCTGGAACACCATGCCGACGCGCGAACGCAGCTTCGGCAGATCGGTCTTCGGTCCGCCAACGGGGGTGCCGTCGACAAAGATCTCGCCCTTCTGGAAGGGCTCGAGCGCATTGACGGTCTTGATCAGCGTGGACTTGCCCGAACCGGACGGGCCGCACACCACCACCACTTCACCCTTGGCCACGCGGGTGGTGCAATCGGTCAGCACCTGGAAGGAGCCGTACCACTTGGAAACGTTATTGATTTCGATCATACAGCCACCTTTTTCTGGTATCGCTTGACCAGCAACGATGCGGAAAAACAGATCACGAAATAGACCAGACCCGCGAACAGCAGCATCTCGACGATGCGGCCATCGCGTTCGCCGATGCCATACGCCTGCCCGAAGAAATCGGCCAGCGCGCTGACGTAGACCAGCGAGGTATCCTGGAACAGGATGATGCCCTGCGTCAGCAGCAGCGGCACCATGTTGCGGAACGCCTGCGGCAGCACCACCAGCCGCATGGTCTGCCCATAGGTCATGCCGAGCGCCTGCGCCGCGTACATCTGCCCGCGCGACACGCTCTGGATGCCGGCACGGATGATCTCCGAGTAATAGGCCGCCTCGAACAGCGCGAACGCGACCAGCGCGGACGTCATGCGCAGATCGGTCGCGGGCGACAGATTGAAGATGCCCTGCAGCACCTGCGGAATGATCAGGAAGAACCAGAGCAGCACCATCACCAGCGGTATCGAGCGGAACACGGTGACGTAGCCCTGCGCAAACCAGTTCAGCGGCTTGACCGAGGACAGGCGCATCATCGCCAGGATGGTGCCCCAGACGATGCCGACCACCACCGCGGTGGCGGTGATCTTGAGCGACACCATCATGCCCTCGCCGAGCACGTGCAGCGTATCGGCGTTGATCGAGGTGAAATCGAATGAATAAGCCATCGCGTTCCCCTTACTTGCTGCCGATGAAGCCCGGCACGCGCGTGCGCTTTTCCACCCAGCGCATTCCCAGCATGACGACGATATTGATCAGCGCGTACATCAGCGTGACCGCGATGAAGGACTCGTACGGCCGCGCCGTGTAGTCGACCAGCTGGCGCCCCTGCGCCGCCAGTTCCAGCAGGCCGATCGTCGACGCCACCGCCGAGTTCTTGAAGATGTTCAGGAATTCGGAGGTCAGCGGCGGCACGATGACGCGGAACGACATCGGCAGCAGCACGTAGCGATAGGTCTGCGGCAGCGTGAAGCCCATCGCCAGGCCGGCGTTGCGCTGTCCCGGCGGCAGCGAGTTGATGCCCGAGCGCACCTGTTCGCAGATCCGCGCGGCGGTAAAGGTGCCGAGGCAGAACATCGCGGCCAGGAATTGCTGGGTGAACGGATTCATCTGCTTGATCGATTCGCCGAACGGCAGCAATTCGGGAACGACGAAATACCAGATGAACAGCTGCACCAGCAGCGGAATATTGCGGAAGATTTCGACGTAGGTGGCCGCGATACCCGACAGGAATTTATTCGGAACCGTGCGCAATACGCCGAGAATCGAGCCGATGATCAGGGCGATTACCCACGAAGTCAGGCCGAGCGCGATGGTGACCTTCAGACCGGAAATCATCCAGTCGAGATAGGTCTCGTTCATCGCGGCTTCTTCGAGGAAAACACCCCAATGCCAGTTGTAATTCATGATGCGTCCTCAAAAAGAAACGGAAGGACATGCCTTCGCGCACGCCTTCCGTTTCACACGCGTGACTGGAGCCGAATCAGTCGAGCGCCTTGTCGTTCGGGTTCTTGATGAGTGCCTTCATGTCGTCGGACATCGGGAAGTCCAGGTTCAGGCCCTTCGGCGGCACCGGCTGGGTGAACCACTTGGCGTAGAGGTTGTTGATCTCGCCGCTCTTCATCAGATTGGCGATCACCGTGTCGGCGACCTTCTTGAACGGGGCATCGTCCTTGCGCAGCATGCAGCCGTACGATTCGCGCGACTGCGGCTTGCCGGTGACGACCCAGTCGGCCGGGTTGCGTGCCTTGGCGCGCTCGCCGTACAGCAGCGCGTCGTCCATCATGAAGGCGGCGGCGCGGCCCGACTCCAGCGTCAGGAACGACTGGCCGTGGTCCTTGGTGCTGATGATGTTCATGCCCAGCTTCTGCTGGTCGTTCATCGTGCGCAGCAGGCGCTCGGACGTGGTGCCGGCGGTGGTGACGACGTTCTTGCCCTTCAGGTCGGCCCAGTCCTTGATCCCGCTGTCCTTCTTGGTCATGAAGCGGGTGCCGATGATGAAGATGGTATTGCTGAAGGCAACCTGCTTCTGGCGGTCGAGGTTATTGGTGGTCGAGCCGCACTCGATATCGATGGTGCCGTTCTGCAGCAGCGAAATGCGGTTCTGCGAGGTGATCGGAATTTCCTTGACCTGCAGATTCGGCAGCTTCAGCTGGTCCTTGATCGCCTCGACGATCTTGACGTTGATGTCATAGGAATAGCCGACGGTGCGGACGCCGCCGAGGTTATAGCTGAAGGGAATCGACGATTCCCGCACGCCCAGCGTAATGACACCCGTGTCTTTGATCTTCTTCAGCGTGCCGGTCAATTGCTCGGCCGCTTGTGCGGTACCGCACAGCACGCCTGCCGCAATCATCAGCGCAGCCAGTTTGGCAACCTTCATAACATCTCCTTGACCATGAGAGAAAGGCGGGACTCTAACAAGAAACGTGCCGCCGACGAAATAGTATTGCGCAAGCCGACGCTGCAATACAACGGGTATTTCCCTAGCCGCCGCTGTCCGGCAATCGGCTGCGCCACGCGGCTGTAATAAAAAAAGCGGCAGCCGGAATCTCCGGCTGCCGCCTCGCCTGTCGTCCGGACCCCGCCTTGGTGCATCGCAGCATGGCGCATGCCCCGGCGCGGGTCCGATTGCCCCGATTTCGCGCTGGGCAATCAGGGATACAGGCCGCGCATTTCGCGCGCCTGCAGGATACGGGTACAGGCAATGATGAACGCCGCGGTCCGCAGCGTGACCTTGTTCTCCTGCGCGACCTGCCAGATGGAGCGGAACGCCTCTTGCATGATCCGTACCAGCCGCTGGTTGATTTCCTCTTCGGTCCAGAAGAAGCTGGAGAAGTCCTGCACCCATTCGAAGTACGACACCGTGACGCCGCCGGCGTTGGCGATCACGTCCGGCGCCACCAGGATATTGCGCTCGCGCAGGATATCGTCGGCCTCGGGCGTGGTCGGGCCGTTGGCGCCCTCGATGACCATGCGGGTCTTGATGTGGGGCGCGTTGGCGGCGGTGATCTGGCCTTCCAGCGCGGCCGGGATCAGGATCTCGCTCTCGGTCTGCCAGAACTGCTCGGCGCTGATGGTCTCGGCGCGGAAGCCGTCGATGGTGCCGTTGTGCGCGACGTGTTCGATCAGCGCCGGCACGTCCAGGCCGGCCGGGTCGAACAGCGCGGTCTTGTGGTCCTGCACCGCGATGACCTTGGCGCCGGCCTCGTGGAACAGCTTGGCGGCGACGCTACCGACATTGCCGAAGCCCTGCACGACGATGCGCGCGCCCTTGATTTCCAGGCCCAGGTTGCGCGCGGCCTCGGCGCCCACGACGAACACGCCGCGACCGGTCGCCTCGCGGCGGCCCAGCGAGCCGCCCAGCGAGATCGGCTTGCCGGTGACCACGCCGGTCGACGTGCTGCCCTCGTTCATCGAATAGGTGTCCATCATCCACGCCATCACCTGTTCGTTGGTGTTGACGTCCGGCGCCGGGATGTCCTTGTTCGGCCCGATGATGATGTTGATCTCGCTGGTATAGCGGCGCGTCACGCGTTCGAGCTCGGCGCGCGACAGCTTGCGCGGGTCGACGCGGATGCCGCCCTTGGCGCCGCCGTACGGCACGTTGACGGCGGCGTTCTTGATCGACATCCAGGCCGACAGCGCCATCACCTCGGACAGGGTCACGTCCTGGTGGAAGCGCACGCCGCCCTTGCCCGGGCCGCGCGAGGTGTTGTGCTGGACGCGATAGCCCTCGAAGTGGGCGATGGTGCCGTCATCCATCTCGATCGGCACGTCGACCACCAACGCGCGCTTGGGGCGCTTGAGCGTTTCGACCCAGCGGGCCAGCGAGCCCAGGTAGGGGGTCACGCGGTCGACCTGTTGCAGGTAGATGCCCCAGGGGCCGAGGTTGTCGGCGTTCAGATAGGAGGGGACGGAATGCGCGGAAGCGGTGATGATCGGCGAATCGGAAGACATCGTGGTTATCCGGAAATGGAATGGCGACAAGCTTAGGGGCGCCGCGCCGCGGAAATCCAATGCCGTTTGTTCATTCGGTCATGCCGGAAATGCATAACCTTGCGAGAGCGCGATCCACCCCGCCGAAGGGGGGTGCCGGGCGTTGCCGGGACGCCATGTGGGCGGCGCGTCCCCGCGCTCAGCCCGCCCTTCTCCGAACTCCGCCCGCCCCGTCCAAGTCTCAGCCCGCCCCGCCCTCGATCGGCGCCGCGCCGGCCGACAGGCTGGCCCAGATGCGGTCGACCAGCTCCCGCTTGCGGCGCAGCTGGCTGCCGCGCCGGTCGTTGCCATGCTCGCCGGGGCGCGCCCGGTACAGCCGGATCTCCATCTCGATCGACAGCGGCGCCGCGCGCGGGCCCTCTGCCCGCACCAGCCGGCCCTGCGCGACCTCCTCCCGCACCGCGCTCTCGGGCAGGAAGGCCAGGCCATGGCCGGCCAGCGCCATCACCTTGAGGGCCTCGGCCATATCGGTCTCGTAGCATTTGTCGAGCTTGAACGACTCGCTGGTGTCCGACAGCAGCATCTCGACCATCCGGCCGAGGAAAGCGTTGGGCGTATAGCTGAGGAAGGACACCGGCTTGCGGTCGGTGCCCGGCAGCCGGTACAGCGGCTTGCCGCCGGCATCGGGCACGCTGAACGGCGACATCCGCTCGACGCCGAGCACCAGCATGTCGTAGTGCGAGGGATCGAGCTGGATCGCCTGGCGCGGATGGTGGTAGACCATCACCAGGTCGCAGCCGCCCTCGACCAGCATCAGCACCGCGTCGTGCACGTTCAGCGCGCGCAGCCGGCAGGCCAGCGTGCCGACCTGCCGCTCCAGCGCCTTCAGCCATTCGGGGAAGAACGTCAGCGACAGCGTGTGCGGCACCGCGAATTCGAGCATCTGCGCGTTGGCCGAGCGCTGGCCGCGCATCAGCGCACGGGTCTCGCTGACCTGGGCCAGCATCGCCAGCGCCTGCTCGTAGAACACCTTGCCGGCCGGAGTCAGGTTGGTCGGATAGCTGGAGCGGTCGATCAGCTCGGTGCCGAGCCAGGCCTCGAGCGACTGGATGCGGCGCGAGAAGGCGGGCTGGGTCACGTGCCGCAGCTCGGCCGAGCGCGAGAAGCTGTGCGTCTCCGCCAGGCTGACGAAGTCTTCAAGCCATTTGATTTCCATGGCGCATTATCTCCCGGCGGCCGCCGGCGCAAAAATATTCTAGAAATCCCGATCGAGGCGGAATATCATTCCCCACTGGATCGCTTCGGCACCACATTTTAGATCGGCTTGCTCGGTCCGGCTGGCTATGATCGGACCCGTCCGCTCTCTTGCCCTCCGGAGTCTCCATGCCAAGCCTGCACGCCGAACCGCAGTCGCGCCTGTCGTCGCCCCAAGCCGCCGGCCCGCAAGCCGGCCTGCCGTCCTCGTGCGAACCGTCCGCGCTGTCCGCGCTGTCGCCGGCGCTGGCACGGGTGTTCGACGACAGCGCGCGCAGCGTGGCGGCGCAGGTCCAGGCCTGCCTCGGCGACGATGCCGACGCGCTGCTGGCGCTGTTGCCCGCGGCCGCGCGTGCCGGCAGCCCGGACGGCTATACGCGCCACATGATCTATGCCGACCCGATGGCGCGCTTCTCGGCGATGCTGCTGGTCTGGCGCCCGGGCCAGGCGAGTCCCGTGCACGGGCACCGCACCTGGTGCGCCTACCGCGTGCTGCAGGGCTCGCTGTACGAGCGGCACTACCGCTGGGACGAGGCGGCGCAAGTTGCGCGGCCGAGCGGCGGCGTCGTGCGGGAGCCGGGCGCGGTGTTCAGCGTGCCGGCGGGGCTTGGCCATATCCACTCGCTCGGCCATGCGGGCCGGGGCATGGACAGGGGCATGGCCCAGGACATGGACCAGCACATGGACCAGCACGACGGCGAGGCCGGCGACATCGCCGTCTCGCTGCATCTGTACGGCGTCGAGGCCGCGCAGATCGCCACCGGCATCAATCTGCTGGTGGCGACGGGCTAGCGCAGCATCAGGCGGTGAGGCGCGGTGAGGCGCGGTGAGGGCGCAGCGAGGCGCGATGGCCATGGCTGGGCGCGGTGGCGCCGCCCGTTCGCGATCCAACGAATCCCGCCATACCGATGGAGCCAGCACGATGGACCGATTTGACCGATACGACCGCCAGATCCTGGCCGAGCTGCAACAGAACGCCGACCTGCCGGTGGCCGAACTGGCCGAACGGGTCGGCCTGACCTCGACGCCCTGCTGGCGCCGCGTGCAGAAGCTGCAGGAGAGCGGCGTGATCCGCAAGCGCGTGGCGCTGCTCGACCCCGCCAAGCTGAACGTCGGCGTCACCGTGTTCGTGTCGGTCCGCACCAACCAGCACAGCGCGAAGTGGCTCAAGACCTTTCACGGGCTGGTGGCATCGATCCCGGAGGTCACCGAGTTCTACCGGATGGCCGGCGACACCGACTACCTGCTGCGCGTGGTGGTGCCCGACATCGCCGCCTACGACCGCGTCTACAAGCGGCTGATCCAGGGCGCCGAGCTGGCCGACGTCAGCTCGAGCTTCGCGATGGAGCAGATCAAGTACACGACGGCGCTGCCGCTGGAGTACGTTTGAGCATCGCCCCGGGGCCTCAGCCCCGATGCGCCCACCCGGTCATCCGCTTCTCCAGCACGGCAAACAGCTCGTACATCGCCATCGCCATCACCGCGATCACCACCAGGCCGGCGAAGGCCAGCGGCATCTTCATCGCCGAGCCGGCCGATACCAGCAGATAGCCGATGCCCTCGTTGGCCGCGTTCATCTCCGACACCGTGGTGCCGACGAAGGCGAGCGTGATGGCCACCTTCAGCGAGGCGAAGAAATACGGCAGCGCGCGCGGCAGGCCGACCTTGAACAGCACGTCGGTGCGCCGGGCGCCCAGCACGCGCAGCACGTCCTCCAGCTCGGGCTCCAGCGTCGCCAGCCCGGTGGCGATATTGACCATCACCGGAAAGAACGAGATCAGGAACGCCGTCAGGATCGCGGGCCCGGCGCCGAGGCCGAACCACACCACCAGGATCGGCACGAAGGCCGCCTTGGGCAGCGCGTTGAACGCGGTCATCAAGGGATAGCCGGCCGCATACGCGAGCCGCGACGAGCCCATCAGCAGGCCCAGCACCACGCCGACCGCGATGGCGATGCCGAAGCCCACCATCGTCGTCCAGAAGGTGCGCCACGCATGGACGGCGATCACGTCCCAGTAGTCGACCAGCGACACCACGATGGCTGCCGGGCTGGGCAGGATGAAGTCGGACACGTCGAAGATCATGCAGGCGCCCTGCCACAGCAGCAGGCAGGCGGCCAGCAGCAGCCAGGGGGCGACGCGCTCCACGCGCCGCTGGGTCGAATCGGTCAGCGTGGTCATCTCAGTGCTGGCGGACATGGCCGATCTTCTCGCGCAGCATGTGCACCAGATCGGCGAAGGGTTCGGCATAAGTCAGTTCGAGATCGCGCGGACGCGGCAGCTCGATCGGCTTGCGCATCAGGATGCGGCCCGGCCGCTGGCTCATCACGTAGACCGTGTCGGCGAGGAACACCGCCTCGCGCAGGTCGTGGGTGACCAGGATCACGTTGAAGCGTTGCGCCTGCCACAGGTCGCGCAGCACGCACCACAGTTCTTCGCGGGTGAAGGCGTCGAGGGCGCCGAACGGTTCGTCCAGCAGCAGCATGCGCGGCTCGTGGATCAGCGCGCGGCAGATCGACGCGCGCTGCTGCATGCCGCCCGACAGCTGCCACGGGTACTTGTCCTCGTAGCCCGCCAGCCCCACGGTGCGCAGCAGCGTGCGGGCGCGCTCGACGTATTCGTCGCGGCGGGCCCGCAGCGTGGAGCGGTAGGGCTCGACGATCTCCAGCGGCAGCATCACGTTCTGCAGCGTGGTGCGCCACGGCAGCAGCGTCGGCGCCTGGAAGGCCATGCCGACCATCTTCAGCGGGCCGGTCACCTTCTCGCCTGCGATCTTCACGACGCCGCGCGTGGCCGGCTTCAGCCCCGTCGCCAGCTTCATGAAGGTCGACTTGCCGCAGCCCGACGGGCCGACGATCGCGATGAACTCGCCCGGCCGCACCTGCAGCGAGATGTCCTCGACCGCAAACTCGCCCTGGCGGGCCAGCTCGTCGTTGTAGGCGAGCCAGACGCGATTGAAGTCGACGAAGGGAGCTTCGGCGTCGGCGGCGGGCGGTGCGGCCGGTGCCCCCGGCACGCCGCCGCAGACTGTGGTGGATACCGCGGCCGATGCTGTAGTCGATGCAGCAACCGATGCAGCAAGGTCGGCCGTCATCGCAGCACGTCCAGTTCCGCCGCCGACGGCAGATAGGCGTCGGTCCACAGCGCATCCGGATTGATCCGGCCCTTGGTGCCGAACGCATCGGCCACCTGCGAGGCCATCAGCGACAGGCGCGGCTTGTTGACGCGGCCGAAGCCGTCGGCGCGGGCATCGGGCGACTTGACCACGCTGTCGAGCGCGAGCTTCAGGCGCCGGACCTCGAGCTTTTCGTCGATGATGCCGTCGCGCGCCTTGACCGCCTTGATGCCCTCCTCCGGCCTGGCGATCACGTCGCGCGCCGACTTGGCGAAGGCCCGCAGGAAGGCCTTGACCGCCTCGGGGTTCTTCTTCAGGAAGTCCTCCGACGCGATCACCGCATTGCCGTACAGCTTGACGCCGTATTGCGGGTACGGCAGCACCACGATGTCCTCGTCCTTCACGCCGCGCGCATTGAGGTTCAGGATCGAGGTGAACGAGAAGCCGGTGATCGCATCGAGATCGCCGCGCGTCAGCATCGTCTCGCGCAGCGTCGGGTCCATCGCCTGCCAGTTGAAGCTCGATGCCTGCAGGCCGTTGGCCTTGGCGAAGATCGGGAAGGCGCGGCGGCCGGCGTCGAACACCGGCGCGCCGAGCTTCTTGCCGGCGAGGTCCTTCGGCGCCTTGATGCCGGACTTCTTCAGCGCCAGCACCGCGGCCGGCGTGTTGTTGTAGACCATCATCACGGCGACCGGCTTGTTCTTCGCCTCCGGGTTGTTGCCGTAGAACTCCATCACCGAGGCAAGGTCGGCGAAGCCCATGTCATAGGTGCCGGAGGCCACGCGGTTGACCACATTGCCCGAACCGTTGCCCGCGTCGATCGACACGTCGAGCTTCTCGGCCTTGTAGTAGCCCTTCTGCTCGCCGAGCAGGAACAGCGCGGACGGCCCCTCGAAGCGCCAGTCGAGCTGGAAGCGGACCTTGGTCGCCGCCTGTGCATGGGCCGGCGCGGCCCATTGTGTCGACAGCACCATCGCGGTGCCGAGCAGCGTGCCCAGCCGCAGCATCCGGCGGCGCAGCGGCGATGGTGCCGCGCTGGCCTGCGCCCCGCGCGCGCCCTCGCCCCGATGCATGTCCTGCGGCGCCTGCGGCTGCGTTTGCTGCTGCGGATCCTGGTGTTGCGACCTGTGGTGCGGCATGTTTGCTCTCCTGTTCGTGCCTGTTTTGCGCGAACAGTGTCTGCAAGCGATATGCCAGCCAAAACTGCATCAAGGCGGCCCCAAAGCGGGGCATGGCCGCGGCGGTTTGTCCAACCAAACTTGTGCACCGCGCCTGGCCACGCGTGATTGCACGCGGCCATTGTCGACAATGCGAGGGCGGCGGCCTGGCGCGGTCTCAGGCGGCCATGGGCGATGTCAGGCGATCTCGGCCGATCTCAAGTGGCCTGCGGCTCGACCTCAGGCGTCCTGCGTCGCGTCGCCGAGGTCGGCCGCGACCGCGGCGGCGCCTTCGATGCGGGCCAGTTCGCCGCCGTTGGCATCAGCCGCCCCATCGGCCGTCCCGTCCGCCGACGTCGCGCCCTGCGCCGCGCTGCGCGCCTGGATGCGCCACATCTCGGCATAGCGTCCGTCGGCACGCATCAGCTCGGCATGCGTGCCGCGCTCGACGATGCGGCCGCGGTCCATCACCAGGATCTGGTCGGCATGCACCACGGTGGACAGGCGGTGCGCGATCAGCAGCGTGGTGCGGTTCTGCGCCAGGCGCATCAGTTCGGCCTGGATCGCCTGCTCGGTGCGCGAGTCCAGCGCCGAGGTGGCTTCGTCGAAGATCAGGATCGGCGGGTTCTTCAGCAGCGTGCGCGCGATCGCCACGCGCTGCTTCTCGCCGCCCGACAGCTTCAGCCCGCGCTCGCCGACCGGCGTGTCGTAGCCCTGCGGCAGCTCGCGGATGAAGGCGTCGATCTGCGCGGCGCGCGCGGCCTCGATGACCTCCTCGCGGCTCGCGCCCGGGCGGCCGTAGGCGATGTTGTAGTAGATGCTGTCGTTGAACAGCACCGTGTCCTGCGGCACGATGCCGATCGCGCGGCGCAGGCTGTCCTGCGTCACGGTGCGGATGTCCTGGCCATCGACCAGCACCGCGCCGCTGCCGACGTCGTAGAAGCGGAACAGCAGCCGCGCCAGCGTCGATTTGCCCGAGCCGCTATGGCCCACCACCGCGGTGGTGGTACCGGCCGCGATCGTGAAATCGACATCGTCGAGGATGCGGCGGTTGCTGTCGTAGCCGAAGCCGACATGGCTGAAGCGCACCTCGGCGCCCTGCACGGCCAGCGGGCGGGCATCGGGCGAATCCGCGACCTCGCGGTTGGTGCCGAGCAGCACGAACATCCGATCCATGTCCGTGGTGGCCTGCTTGATCTCGCGGTAGATCACGCCGAGGAAATTGAGCGGGATGTACAGCTGGATCATCAGCGTATTGACCAGCACCAGGTCGCCCAGCGTCAGCACGCCCTCGGCCACGCCGACGGTGGCGCGCCACAGGATCAGGATCAGGCCGATCGCGATGATGGCCTGCTGGCCGAAGTTCAGCAGCGACAGCGAGTTCTGCGAGCGGATGGCGGCGGTCCTGTACGTGCGCAGGTTCTCGTCGTAGCGCGCGGCCTCGTACGCCTCGTTGCCGAAGTACTTGACGGTCTCGAAGTTCAGCAGCGAGTCGATCGCCTTCTGGTTGGCGCGCGAATCGAGCTCGTTCATCTTGCGGCGGAAGTGCGTGCGCCATTCGGTCACCACCACCGTGAAGACGATATAGGCGAGCAGCGCGCCGCCGGTGATCGCGGCGAACCAGATGTCGTAGTGCAGCAGGAAGAAGCCCATCACCAGCGCCATCTCGACCAGCGTGGGCAGGATGCTGTACAGCGAATACGAGATCAGCGACTGGATGCCGCGCGTGCCGCGCTCGATGTCGCGGCTCATGCCGCCGGTCTGCCGGTCCAGATGGAAGCGCAGCGACAGGCTGTGCAGATGGCGGAACACCTGCAGCGCGATCTCGCGCACCGCGCTCTGCGTGACCTTGGAGAACAGGATCTCGCGCAGCTCGGTAAACAGCGTGGTCGACAGCCGCAGCAGGCCGTAGGCGACGATCAGCCCGGCCGGCACCGCCAGCAGCGCGCGCGGATCGCCGGGCGCAATGTTCATCGCGTCGATCAGGCGCTTCATCAGCACGGGCACGCCCAGGTTGGCGGCCTTGGCGGCCACCAGGCAGGTGAGCGCCAGCATCACGCGCCACTTGTAATGCCACAGATAGGGAAGCAGGTTGCGCACGGTCTGCCAGTCGCTGCGCTGGCCGCGCGCGCCGGAGAACAGCGGCGAGGACGGGGCCGTGGGGGCAGGCTCGTCCGTCGTGGAGTAGCGTCGCATACGTTAGAATTCGGGCGAATGTGCGATTGTCGCAGAGTTCGGGGCGAGGGGTTTTCCGCCTGTGTTTCCGCTGTATTGCCCCTGTATTGCCCCTGTATTGCCCTGCACGCGCCCGGCTTTTCCTTCTGCCCCGCCCCGTTTTGGACCGGCCCTGATTCGGGCCCATGAACCGGGCTTGTTGAAGGGGCCTATGGATCTGGCCCATGAACTCGGCCTGTGAATCGGCCCCTACTGCCCTTGCTGCCCCTGCTGCCTTCCGGATTGACCATGAGCGAACCCCAGACCCTGTCGTCCCTGCCTCCCGGCAAGAACCCCGCGCTGCGCGTGGTGCCGATGCCCGCCGATGCCAACGTGCACGGCGACGTGTTCGGCGGCTGGATCATGGCGCAGGTCGACATCGCCGGCTCGATTCCCGCGGTCGAGCGCGCGCAGGGCCGCGTCGCCACGGTGGCGGTCAATTCCTTCCTGTTCAAGCATCCGGTGTTCGTCGGCGACCTGGTCAGCTTCTATGCCGACATCGTCAGGACGGGGCGGACCTCGATCACCGTCGAGGTCGAGGTCTATGCGCAGCGGATGCGCCATAGCAACGAGATCGTCAAGGTCACCGAGGCCACGCTGACCTATGTGGCGACCGACGAGGAACGGCAGCCGCGGGTGCTGCCGAAGGTCTAGGACGGGCGCCGCGGCATCGCGTGCGCCCCGCCCTCTCCTCCAGCTCCTCTGGGAGAAGGGCCGGGAGAAGGGGTGGCCTGCCCCCCTCCCCGATCAATTGAACCGCGAGAAGTCCGGCTTGCGCTTCTCGAAGAAGGCCGTGAAGGCCTCCTTCGCTTCGGGCGACTGCAGCAGCCGGCGGAACACCGCGCCCTCCTGCGCCATCTGCGACTCCATCGGCGCGGTATCCGTGCCCTTCATCAGCCGCTTGGTTTCCCGCAGCGACGACGCCGGCAGCGCCGCCAGCTTGCGCGCCTGCGCCAGCGCGAAGTCGTGCAGCTCGGCGCCGGCCACCACGCGGGTCACCAGGCCGATCTGCTGCGCCTCCTGCGCACTGAACGGCTCGCCCAGCAGCAGCTTCTCGGCCGCGCGCTGGTAGCCGGCCAGGCGCGGCAGCAGCAGGCTCGACGCGGCTTCCGGGCACAGCCCCAGCTGCACGAACGGTAGCGAGAAGCGCGCGCCCTCGGCCGCATAGACCAGGTCGCAATGCAGCAGCAGCGTGGTGCCGATGCCCACCGCCGGCCCGCTGACCGCCGCCACCAGCGGCTTGGCGGCATGGCTGATCTCGTGCAGGAACTGGAACACCGGCGCCTTGGCGGCATCCTCCTCGCTGCTCGGCGGCCGCTTCAGGAAGTCTTCCAGATCGTTGCCCGCGGTAAAGATCTCGTCCTTGCCGCGGATCACGATCGCCCGCACGGCGTCGTCGGTGGCCGCGGCGCGCAGCGCGTCGGCCATCTGCTGGTACATCGCCGCGGTGATCGCGTTCTTCTTGTCCAGGCGGTCGAACTCGATGGTCAGCACGCCTTGCTCGATGCGGGTCAGGATGCTCATGGTGTCTCCTTGGTGGTCGGTGTTCTCGTCGATGTTCTTGGCCGTGTTCCCGGCGATGTTCCCCTCTGTGCCGCCGCGACGGGAACCGCCCCGGGGGAAACGCGGTTCCCCGGAGCGGCTTCCCGGGGCAATCCCTGGGCTCGCCCTCTCGTCAAACCCGTTCGAAGATGCCGGCGGCGCCCATGCCCGTGCCGACGCACATGGTCACCATGCCGTACTTCAGGTTGTGCCGGCGCAGCGCATGCACCACGGTGGCCGAGCGGATCGCGCCGGTCGCGCCGAGCGGGTGGCCCAGCGCGATCGCGCCGCCCATCCGGTTCAGCTTTGCCGGATCGAGGCCCAGATCGCGGATCACCGCCAGCGCCTGCGCGGCGAAGGCCTCGTTCAGTTCGATCCAGTCGAGCTGGTCCTGCGTCATGCCGGCGGCCTTCAGCGCGGCCGGAATGGCTTCCTTCGGACCGATGCCCATGATCTCCGGCGGCACGCCGCGCACCGCGAACGACACGAAGCGGGCCAGCGGCACCAGGTTGCAGGCCTTCAGGATCTTCTCGGAGACCAGGATCAGCGCGCCGGCGCCGTCCGAGGTCTGCGAGCTGTTGCCGGCGGTCACGCTGCCCTTGTTGGCGAACACCGGGCGCAGCTTCGCCAGCCCCTCCAGCGAGGTATCGGGACGCGGGCCCTCGTCCAGCGACAGCGTGCGGGTCTTCAGTTCGACCTCGCCGCTGGCCAGGTTCGGCAGCTTCTCGACGATCTCGACCGGCGTGATCTCGTCGGCGAACTCGCCGGCCTGCTGCGCGGCGAGCGCCTTCTGGTGCGAGGCCAGCGCGAAGGCGTCCTGGTCCTCGCGGCTGACCTGCCACTTGCGCGCGACCTGCTCGGCCGTCAGGCCCATGCCGTAGGCGATGCCGACGTTCTCGTCGCGCGCGAAGATCGACGGCGACATCGACGGCGTATTGCCCATCATCGGCACCATGCTCATCGATTCGACGCCGGCGGCGATCATCACGTCGGCCTCGCCGACGCGGATGCGGTCGGCCGCCATCGCGACGGCGCTCAGGCCCGAGGCGCAGAAGCGGTTCACGGTGATGCCGCCGACCGAGGTCGGCAGGCCCGACAGCAGCGCGCCGATGCGCGCGACGTTCAGGCCCTGCTGCGCTTCGGGAATCGCGCAGCCGACGATGGCGTCCTCGATCAGCGCCGGGTCCAGGTTCGGCACCTGCGCCAGCGCGGCGCGCAGCGTGGTGGCCAGCAGATCGTCGGGCCGGTAGTGCTTGAACGCGCCCTTGGGCGCCTTGCCGATCGGCGTGCGGGTCGCGGCAACGATATAGGCGTCTTGCAGTTGTTTCATGATCGATTTCCTCGCGTGCCGATTAGTTGCGCACCGGCTTGCCGGTCTGCAGCATGCCCATGATGCGTTCCTGCGTCTTGGGGTTGCCCAGCAGTTCGATAAAGGCGCGGCGCTCCAGCGCCAGCAGCCATTCCTCGCTGACCAGCGCGCCCGCTTCGACGTCGCCGCCGCAGACCGCCTCGGCGATGCGCGAGGCGATCAGGAAGTCGTGCGCGGAGATGAAGCCGCCGTCGCGCATGTTGACCAGCGACGCCTTGATGGTGGCGATGCCCGAGCGGCCCGCCACCGGCACCAGCTCGCCCTGCGCGGGCGGACGGTAGCCGGCCTCGTGCAGCGCGCGCACTTCGCTGCAGGCGACATGCAGCAACTCGTGCACGTTGAAGACGATCGGATCGCCCGCCTGCAGATAGCCCATCTGCCGCGCCTCGAGCGCCGAGGCCGAGACCTTGGCCATCGCCGCGTTCTGGAAGCGCTGCGTCAGGAACTGCAGATAGTTGGTGCTGCCAGCGGCCTGCGCGGCGCGCGCGGCCGCCAGCGCGGCCTCCTTCAGTCCGCCGCCGGCCGGCACCAGGCCCACGCCGACCTCGACCAGGCCGACATAGGTCTCCAGCGCGGCCACGCGCCGCGCCGAATGCAGCATCAGCTCGCAACCGCCGCCCAGCGCGATGCCGGACGCCGCCGACACCACCGGCACCGCGGCGTACTTGACGCGCATCATGCCGTCCTGGAACTTCTTGACGAAGGGCTCGACGCCCTTGGCGCCGCCCATCATGAAGGCCGGCATCGCCGCCTCGAGGTTCGCGCCGGCCGAGAACGGACCGCCCGGCGCGCCGAGCTGCAGCGAGGTCGGCTGCCACACCACCAGGCCCTTGTAGGCGCTCTCGGCCAGATCGATCGCGCGGATCAGCCCGTCGATGGTGTCCGGCCCGATCGTGTTCATCTTGCTGTTGAACGAGATCACCAGCACGTCGTCCTGGCCCTCGCAGACCCAGATCCGCACCGCGTCGTTCTGCTCGACGGTGCGGCCGGCCTTGCGCGGATCGACCGCGTCGCTGCCCTTCAACGCGGCGCGGAAGGCCTGGCGGCGATAGACCGGCAGCGCGCTGCGGCCGACGAACGACTGCGTGGCCGGGGACCACGAGCCCTGCGCCGAATGCACGCCCTGGTTGTCCGCCACCGGGCCGGCGAAGACCCACTCGGGCAGCGGCGCCTTCGACAGCGCCTTGCCGGCCTCGATGTCTTCCTTGACCCATTGCGCGACCTGCTGCCAGCCCGCGGCCTGCCAGTCCTCGAACGGACCGGAGTTCCAGCCGAAGCCCCAGCGGATCGCCAGGTCGACGTCGGCCGCCGAACCTGCGATCTGGTCGAGATAGACGGCGATGTAGTGGTACACGTCGCGGAAGATCGCCCACAGGAACTGCGCCTGCGGGTTGCCCGATTCGCGCAGCAGCTTGATGCGCTCGGCCGGCTCCTTCTTCAGCATGCGCGCGACGATCTCGTCGGCCTTGCCGCCGGCGTCGACATACTGGCCGGTCCTGGCGTCCAGCACCTTGATCTGCTTGCCTTCCTTCCTGTAGAAGCCGGCGCCGGTCTTCTGGCCCAGCGCGCCGGCGTCGACCAGCGACTTGAGCACCGCGGGCGTCCGGTACACCGGCGCGAACGGATCGTCCTGCAGGTTGTCCTGCATGGTCTTGATCACGTGGGCCATGGTGTCCAGGCCCACCACGTCGGCGGTACGGAAGGTCGCCGACTTGGCGCGGCCCAGCTTGCTGCCGGTCAGGTCGTCGACCACGTCGAACGGAATGCCGTACTTCTCGGCCTCGGCGAACACCGCCAGGATCGAGAAGATGCCGACCCGGTTGGCGATGAAGTTCGGCGTGTCCTTGGCGCGCACCACGCCCTTGCCCAGGGTCGTGGTCAGGAACGCTTCCAGGCGGTCGAGGATGGCCGTCTGCGTGGCCTCGGTCGGGATCAGCTCGACCAGATGCATGTAGCGCGGCGGATTGAAGAAGTGCACGCCGCAGAAGCGCGCCTTCAGCTCGGCGTCGAAGCCCTCGGACAGCGCGGTGATCGACAGGCCGGAGGTGTTGGTGGCGAAGATCGCATCGGTGCCCAGATGCGGGGCGACCTTCCGGTACAGGTCGTGCTTCCAGTCCATGCGCTCGGCGATCGCCTCGATCACCAGGTCGCATTCCTTCAGCAGCGCGAGGTCGTCCTCGTAGTTGGCGGCGCGGATCAGGCCGGCGTCGTCCTTGAGACCGAGCGGCGCGGGCGACAGCTTCTTCAGGTTCTCGATGGCCCGCAGCACGATGCCGTTCTTCGGGCCTTCCCTGGCCGGCAGATCGAACAGCACCACCGGCACGCGGGCATTGACGAGGTGGGCCGCGATCTGCGCGCCCATGACGCCGGCACCCAGCACGGCGACTTTCTTGACGATGAAATTGGACATGCGCGCTCCTCGGAGGTGAGCGTTGAAATGATGGATGTCCTCGGTTGCCTTCCCTCCCCCGCCTGCGGGAGAGGGAAAACCGGGAGGATGGTCTCGGTGTCTCGGCGGTGCCTCAGAACAGCTCGGCGTCCAGCGCCATCAGCGTGCTGGCGCCGGCGCGCGCCATGCGGATCTGCGCGGCGGTCTCCGGCAGCAGCTTGGCGAAATAGAAGCGCGCGGTGGCCAGCTTGGCGGTGTAGAACTTGTCGCCGCTGCCCTGCTTCTCCAGCGCGATCTTGGCCATGCGGGCCCAGAAGTAGGCGAACACCAGGTGACCGACCACGCGCAGGTAGGGCACCGCGGCGGCGCCGACCTCGTCGGGATTGGCCATCGCCTTCATGCCGATCTCCATCGTCAGCTTCTGCACCTTGTCGCCGAGGTCCGCCAGCGGATTGATGAACTCCTGCATCGCCTCGTTGGTGCCCTCGGCCTCGACGAACTCCTGCACGATCTTGCCGAACGCCTTCATCTTCGCGCCCATGTCGCCGAGGATCTTGCGGCCCAGCAGGTCCAGCGCCTGGATCGTGTTGGTGCCCTCGTAGATCATGTTGATGCGGGCATCGCGCACGTACTGCTCCATGCCCCATTCGGAGATATAGCCGTGGCCGCCGAACACCTGCATGCCCTCGTTGGTGGCGATGAAGGCGTTGTCGGTCAGGAAGGCCTTGATCACCGGCGTCAGCAGCGCGACCAGGTCGCCGGCCTGCTTGCGCACGGCCTCGTCCGGGTGCGACAGCTCGCGGTCGATCTGCAGCGCGGTCCAGTAGCTGAAGGCGCGGCCGCCTTCTGCGAAGGCCCTCTGCGTCAGCAGCATGCGGCGCACGTCGGGATGCACGATGATCGGATCGGCCGGCTTGTCCGGCGCCTTGGGCCCGGTCAGCGAACGCATCTGCAGCCGCTCCTTCGCGTAGGCCACCGAGTTCTGGTAGGCGACCTCGGTCAGGCCCAGGCCCTGCATGCCGACGCCAAGGCGCGCGGCGTTCATCATCACGAACATCGCGTTCAGGCCCTTGTTGGGCTCGCCGACCAGCCAGCCGCGCGCGCCGTCCAGGTTCATCACGCAGGTTGCGTTCCCGTGGATGCCCATCTTGTGCTCGATCGAGCCGCAGACGATGCCGTTGCGCTCGCCCGGATTGCCGTCGGCATCGGGAATGAACTTCGGCACCACGAACAGCGAGATGCCCTTGGTGCCCTGCGGCGCGTCAGGCAGGCGCGCCAGCACCAGATGGATGATGTTGGCCGACAGGTCGTGCTCGCCTGCCGAGATGAAGATCTTGGTGCCGGTCAGGCTGTACGAGCCGTCGTCCAGCGGTTCGGCCCTGGTGCGCAGGATGCCCAGGTCGGTGCCGCAGTGCGGCTCGGTCAGGCACATGGTGCCGGTCCACTCGCCCGACACCAGCTTGGGCAGGTAGCGCTGCTGCAGCTCGGGCGTGCCGTGCGCGTGCAGCGCCTCGTAGGCGCCGTGCGACAGGCCCGGGTACATCGTCCAGGCCTGGTTCGCCGAGTTCAGCATCTCGAACAGCGCGTTGTTGACCAGGATCGGCAGGCCCTGGCCGCCGAATTCGGGATCGCACGCCAGCGCCGGCCAGCCGGCCTCGACGTACTGCCGGTAGGCTTCCTTGAAGCCCGCCGGCGCGGTCACGACGCCGTCGCCGTGGTGGGTGCAGCCCTCGCGGTCGCCGCTCTGGTTCAGCGGGAAAATGACTTCCGAGCAGAACTTGCCGGCTTCCTCGATGACCTGGTTGATGGTGTCCGCATCGACGTCGGCATGCGGCGGCATCGCCTTGAGCTCGGCCTCGACGCCGAGCAGTTCGTGCAGCACGAATTGCATGTCGCGCAGCGGAGCGGTGTACTGGCCCATCAAGATCTCCTTGGAGTTGGCGAAGCCGCCGCGCCGCTGGTGCTGTCAAGCACGCCATGCCCGCGACGGCATCAGGTACGGTAGGACTGAATCAGCTTGTTGAGCGCGACCATGGCAAGCTCGGCGCTGTCGGGCAGGCGCAGGAAGCGGGCATCGTGATGCAGCCCCAGCTCGAGGCTGTACATCTCGAACAGCATCAGCCGCGGATCGCAGTCCGCGCGCAGATGGCCTTCTTCCTTGGCCTGTTCGATCGCGCGTGTCAGCGCGGCCCGCCAGATCGTGACGCTCTTGATCAGCTCGTCGCGCACCGGGCTTTCCGCGCGGTCATCGTATTCGACCGCCCCGCTGATGTAGATGCAACCGGTGGTGACTTCCTGGATCCGTTTTTCCATCCAGCGCCGCACCATCGACCACAGGCGCGGCAGACCGCGCGGCTCGTTCAGCGAGGGATAGAAGACCTCCTGCTCGAACCGGCGGTGATACTCGCGCACCACCTCCACCTGCAGGTCTTCGCGCGAACCGAAATGCGCGAACACGCCGCTCTTGCTCATTTGCATGCGTTCCGCGAGCAGACCGATGGTCAAACCTTCGAGTCCGTCGCGGGACGACAATTCCAGTGCGGCGTCGAGAATCGCCACCCGCGTCATCTCCCCCTTGCGCATCGGGGTGGGAGAAGCGTTGGCGGCGGATTCGAGACGGGCTGACTGGTGTCGCATGATTTTTCTCCGTACTTTTTGCGGCATCGGTTCGCGATGCCGCGCTTGGCCCTGGCCTGTGATGTCGATCGCCGCGGCCCCCGCTGGACAAGGCGGCGCCGGGTGGCGAATGCACGCAGTCTAAGCCAAAAAAGAACGGTCGTTCAGATTATTCTGGCCGCGCCTGCCGCTATCAAGTTTTTAATTAGACCTTCGTTTCTAAACCGAACTTGCACCGAACTGCGGTGCAACATCCGCCGGCCGGCGTCAGCGGCGAGGCCGATGTGCGGATGCGCGCCGCATTTTGCCGCAAGGCAGCACCGGCATGCCACGTTCAATAGCGGCCGGCCGCGCCGGCCACCATGACGCCGAAGCGCAACAGCATGTAGGCGGTCCAGTCCAGGCAGCGGCGCAGGCGGCCGCGGCGGGCATGATCCTCCGGCACGACGGGCGCGCTGCGCAGCGCGATCGCACGCTCCAGTTCGCGGCGCAGCTCGGCGGCGAAGGCCTCGTCGTAGACCGCCACATTGGCCTCGCGCGCCAGCAGCAGGCTGAACGGATCCATGTTGCTGGAGCCGACCGTCGCCCAGCTGTCGTCGACCACCGCAACCTTGGCGTGCAGGAAGCTCTCGGCGTACTCGTGGATCTCGACGCCGGCCTCGAGCAGCGTGGCGTACAGCGCGTGGGTCGCGTAATGCTGCAGCCTGTACTCGACCATCCCCTGCAGCAGCAGCCGGACGCGCACGCCGCGGCGGCGGCAGGCCAGCAGCGCGCGCCGCATCTTCGCGCCCGGCAGGAAATAGGCGTTGGCGATGATCACGTCGTGCCGCGCCGCGCCCAGCGCCTGCAGATAGGCTCGC
>NZ_JCBAJO010000057.1:0-23479 GCF_059772245.1 Cupriavidus sp. R6-3 | reverse complement strand
ACCATGGCGCCAAGGCCGGCGCCCAGCAGCAGCGCCAGGCCGCGGCGCGTGCGGATCCTCGCCGGCTTATTCGCCATGCTTGAGGAAGACATGGAAGCCCTCGTCCGCGTAGGCGGCGGGCGGCAGTTCGTCGAGCAACATGGCGGCGTCGACATCGGCGAGTTCCTCGATCCGCTGCTGCTGTTGCCATTGGTAGATGCCGGCGAGTCCGCCGGCCAGCGCGACCAGCGTCCATACCAGGCCGAGCCGGCGCACCCAGTCGCCCAGCGGCCGCATGGCGCGGCGAGCGTCGCCGTGCAGCGACGGGCCGGCCGCGGCAAGGCGGGGTGATGTTTGAGGCGCTTCGACGCGGCGGCGCGACAGCGCCACGCGGCGTGCGGCGGCCAGCCGGTCGGCGATGTCGGCCGGCACCTGGTGGGCGGAGGCGTCCAGCATGGCGGTGATCTGCCGGGCCAGGCGGCGTTGCTCGATCTCGGATGCGTTTCTGCTGTTCATAGTCGGAGTCCCCGGGCGCGCAGCGCCTGCGCCAGGGCATGCGTGGCGCGCGAACAGTGGGTCTTGACGCTGCCTTCGGAACATCCCATGGCAGCGGCCGTTTCCGCGACGTCCATATCCTCCCAGTAACGCAGCAGGAAGGCCTCCCGTTGACGGGTGGGCAGGCGCTGCACTTCTTCCTCGATGATGCGCATGGTCTGCACGCGCTCGAACCGGTCTGCGCTGCTCTCGGCGGCCTGCGAACCCGGCTCGCTCTCCAGCGCCTCGAGCAGGTCGGCGTCCTCGCCGTCGCGCTCGTCGCGCAGGTTCGAGAACAGCGTGACCCAGGTATTGCGCACCTTCTGGCGGCGAAACCAGTCGTGGATGGTGTTCTGCAGGATGCGCTGGAACAGCGGCGGCAACTCGGCCGGGCCGCGGTCGCCGTATTTTTCGGCCAGCTTGATCATCGCGTCCTGGACGATGTCCAGGGCCGCCTGTTCGTCCCGTACCGCGAATACCGCGTGCTTGAAGGCGCGGCGTTCGGCGCTGGCGAGAAAATCGGATAGTTCCTGTTCGGTTGCCATGCGGCGGGCAAGGGCGGCCGGCGCGCATGCCGCACCATGGCGGGGCGGCCGGCAGCCCGGAAATCAGCAAAATGCGCCGATGCTAGCAAATAACCGGGCGGCCGTGTCGCCCCGGCGACACGATACGAGACCATAGACCGTGCTGGTGCGATGCAGTATCATCGACAGTTCACGACATCAGTGGTTGTCTCATCTGGCCGCTTATGAGGCGGTCTCCCATGCAGACGCGCACCGCTTGAACCCGTGCCACAAGCCCGGCAGAGAGCATCCAAACAATTTTTTGCCGAAAATTGCAAAGGACTGACATGAACATGCCCAGCGCGGAATTCTCCCACGCCGACAGCAATTCATCCGCCGCACCCGAAATGATCGGGGCGGAAATCCTCGTCCACGCACTTGCCGAAGAAGGCGTCGAATACGTCTGGGGTTATCCCGGCGGCGCAGTGCTGTATATCTACGACGAGCTGTACAAGCAAAAGAAAATCGAGCACATCCTGGTGCGCCACGAGCAGGCCGCGGTCCACGCCGCGGACGGCTATGCGCGCGCGACCGGCAAGGTGGGCTGCGCGCTGGTGACCTCGGGTCCCGGCGTGACCAATGCCGTTACCGGCATCGCCACCGCCTATCTGGACTCGATTCCGATGGTCGTGATCACCGGCAACGTGCCGACCCACGCGATCGGCCAGGATGCGTTCCAGGAGTGCGACACCGTCGGCATCACGCGCCCGGTGGTCAAGCACAACTTCCTGGTCAAGGACGTGCGCGATCTGGCGGCGACGATCAAGAAGGCCTTCTATATCGCGGCGACCGGCCGTCCCGGCCCGGTGGTGGTCGACATCCCGAAGGACGTGTCGCGCAATGCCTGCCGCTACGAGTACCCGAAGGCGATCGACATGCGCTCGTACAACCCCGTCAACAAGGGGCATTCGGGCCAGATCCGCAAGGCATTGGCGCTGCTGCAGAGCGCCGAGCGGCCGCTGATCTATTCCGGCGGCGGCGTGGTGCTGGCCAATGCCAGCGACGAGCTGCGCCAGCTGGCCGCGCTGACCGGCCATCCGGTCACCAACACGTTGATGGGCCTGGGCGCGTTCCCCGGCACCAGCAAGCAGTTCGTCGGCATGCTGGGCATGCACGGCACCTACGAAGCCAACATGGCGATGCAGAACTGCGACGTGCTGATCGCCATCGGCGCGCGCTTCGACGACCGCGTGATCGGCAATCCGGCGCACTTCACCTCGCAGCCGCGCAAGATCATCCATATCGACATCGACCCCTCGTCGATCTCGAAGCGGGTCAAGGTCGACATCCCCATCGTCGGCAACGTCAAGGACGTGCTGCAGGAGCTGATCGCGCAGCTGCAGGCCAGCGACGTCAAGCCCCGCCGCGAGGCGCTGTCGCGCTGGTGGGAGCAGATCGAGCAATGGCGCTCGGTCGACTGCCTGAAGTACGACCGCAACTCCGAGATCATCAAGCCGCAGTACGTGATCGAGAAGATCTGGGAACTGACCGGCGGCGATGCCTTCATTTGCTCGGACGTCGGCCAGCACCAGATGTGGGCCGCGCAGTTCTACAAGTTCGACCAGCCGCGCCGCTGGATCAACTCGGGCGGCCTCGGCACGATGGGCGTGGGCCTGCCGTACGCGATGGGCATCAAGAAGGCGTTCCCGGACAAGGAGGTCGTCACCGTGACCGGTGAGGGCTCGATCCAGATGTGCATCCAGGAACTGTCGACCTGCCTGCAGTACGACACCCCGGTCAAGATCTGCGCACTGAACAACCGCTATCTGGGCATGGTGCGCCAGTGGCAGGAGATCGAGTACGACAACCGCTACTCGCATTCCTACATGGACGCGCTGCCCGACTTCGTCAAGCTGGCCGAGGCCTATGGCCACATCGGCATGCGCATCGAGAAGACCGCCGACGTCGAGCCGGCGCTGCGCGAAGCCTTCCGCCTGAAGGACCGCACCGTGTTCCTGGACTTCCAGACCGACCCGACCGAAAACGTCTGGCCGATGGTGCAGGCGGGCAAGGGCATTTCGGAAATGCTGCTCGGCGCGGAGGACCTGTGATGCGACACATCATTTCGGTCCTGCTGGAGAACGAACCGGGTGCGCTGTCGCGCGTGGTCGGGCTGTTCTCGGCGCGCGGCTACAACATCGAGACGCTGACCGTGGCGCCCACCGAGGATGCCTCGCTGTCGCGGATGACGATCGTGACGACCGGCTCGGATGACGTGATCGAACAGATCACCAAGCATCTGAACCGGCTGGTCGAGGTGGTCAAGGTGGTCGACCTGACCGAGGGCGCGCATATCGAGCGCGAGCTGATGCTCGTCAAGGTGCGCGCGGTCGGCAAGGAGCGCGAGGAGATGAAACGCACCGCGGACATCTTCCGCGGCCGGGTCATCGACGTCACCGAGAAGACCTACACGATCGAGCTGACCGGCAACGGCAGCAAGCTCGATGCCTTCCTCGATGCGATCGATCGCAGCGCGATCCTGGAGACCGTCCGTACCGGCGGCTCGGGAATCGGCCGCGGCGAGCGCATCCTGAAGGTCTGACGCCGGTCTCTCGCGCGGCAACCCCACCACACCACATTGCAGTATCGACGGCGGCGCGCACGCGCCGACTACATGCGCGGCGCGTCGTCGACTCCCAACATCGGAAAAAGAGCGAAGGAATCATCATGAAAGTGTTTTACGACAAGGACGCCGACCTGTCCCTGATCAAGGGCAAGAACGTCACCATCATCGGCTACGGCTCGCAGGGTCACGCCCACGCGCTGAACCTGAACGACTCGGGCGTCAAGGTGACGGTCGGCCTGCGCAAGAACGGCGCGTCGTGGAACAAGGCCGTCAACGCCGGCCTGCAGGTCAAGGAAGTCGCCGAGGCGGTCAAGGACGCCGACGTGGTGATGATCCTGCTGCCGGACGAGCAGATCGCCGACGTCTACAAGAACGAAGTGCACGACAACATCAAGGAAGGCGCCGCGCTGGCCTTCGCCCACGGCTTCAACGTGCACTACGGCGCGGTGATCCCGCGCGCCGACCTCGACGTGATCATGATCGCGCCGAAGGCCCCGGGCCACACCGTGCGTTCGACCTACAGCCAGGGCGGCGGCGTGCCGCACCTGATCGCGGTGCACCAGAACAAGTCGGGCGCCGCCCGCGACATCGCGCTGTCGTATGCCACCGCCAACGGCGGCGGCCGTGCCGGCATCATCGAGACCAACTTCCGCGAAGAGACCGAGACCGACCTGTTCGGCGAGCAGGCCGTGCTGTGCGGCGGTACCGTCGAGCTGATCAAGGCCGGTTTCGAGACGCTGGTCGAAGCCGGCTACGCGCCGGAAATGGCCTACTTCGAGTGCCTGCACGAACTGAAGCTGATCGTCGACCTGATCTATGAAGGCGGCATCGCCAACATGAACTACTCGATCTCCAACAACGCCGAGTACGGCGAGTACGTGACCGGCCCGCGCGTCGTCACCGAGGAGACCAAGAAGGCCATGAAGCAGTGCCTGAAGGACATCCAGACCGGCGAATACGCCAAGAGCTTCCTGCTCGAGAACAAGGCCGGCGCCCCGACCCTGATCTCGCGCCGCCGCCTGACCGCCGAGCACCAGATCGAGGAAGTGGGTGCGAAGCTGCGCGCGATGATGCCCTGGATCGCCAAGAACAAGCTGGTCGACCAGTCGAAGAACTAAGCGTGCCGAACGCCGCGCCGCCGGGTTTGCCGGCCGGCGCGGCCTCAGCCCCGCAGCCGTTCAGCCTTCCGTCCCCCAGAGGCGGTGGCCATGGCCAGACCATGGTCCGCCGAGGGAAAACGGGCGAGGGCTGGGCGGCTTTTTGTTATCCTTGTCAGACTTGACTGACCTCCATTGACCTCTTTCCCACCTGCATGAACTATCCCCATCCGCTGATCGCCCGTGAAGGCTGGCCGTTTCTGGCCGGCGCTTTTGTCATTTCGCTGCTGGTGCATGCCAGCGCGGGATTCTGGTGGGCGCTGCCGTTCTGGATCGTCACGGTGTTCGTGCTGCAGTTCTTCCGCGATCCGCCGCGGCCGATTCCGACCCAGCCCAACGCGGTGCTGGCGCCGGCCGACGGACGCATCGTCGCGGTCGAGAAGACCCAGGACCCCTACGCCGGCCGCGAGGCGCTGAAGATCAGCGTGTTCATGAACGTCTTCAATGTGCATTCGAACCGCGTGTCGGTCGACGGCACCGTCGAGAAGATCGATTATTTCCCCGGCCAGTTCGTCAACGCCGATCTGGACAAGGCCTCGACCGAGAACGAGCGCAACGCGGTGGTGATCCGCCGCACCGGCGACGGCAAGGTCGTCACGCTGGTGCAGGTCGCCGGCCTGATCGCGCGGCGCATCCTGTGCTACACGCGCGTCGGCGACACGGTGGCGCGCGGCCAGCGCTACGGCTTCATCCGCTTCGGCTCGCGCGTCGACGTCTATCTGCCGCTGGACGCCCGGCCGCGCGTGACGATCGGCGAGAAGGTGTCGGCCTCGTCGACGGTCCTCGCCGAGCTGGATTGAGCCACGGCGATCGAGGAGATTCGGCATGGGTGCATTCAACCGGCGCAACAAGCGCGTGATCGGCGGCAACGTGACCCATCTGCGGCCGTTCCGCCATAACCAGATGCGGGGCGCGGAGATCGATCCGGTGGACGACGACGAGCTCGAGGTCGAATACGTGCGCCCGCGCCGGCGCGGCATCTACCTGCTGCCGAACGCCTTCACCACGGCCGCGCTGTTTGCCGGTTTCTTCGCCATCGTGCAGGCGATGAACATGCGCTTCGATGTCGCCGCGATCGCGATCTTCGCGGCGATGGTGCTCGACGGCATGGACGGCCGCGTGGCGCGCATCACCAATACGCAGAGCGCCTTCGGCGAGCAGTACGACTCGCTGTCGGACATGACCTCGTTCGGCGTCGCGCCGGCGCTGGTGATGTACGAATGGATCCTGAAGGACCTCGGCAAGTGGGGCTGGATCGCGGCCTTCGTCTATTGCACCTGCGCGGCGCTGCGGCTGGCGCGCTTCAACGCCAATATCGGAGTGGTCGACAAGCGCTTCTTCCAGGGCCTGCCAAGCCCCGCAGCGGCGGCGCTGGTGGCCGGCTTCGTCTGGCTGGCGATCGACAACAAGCTGCCGGTGCGCGAGCTGTGGATGCCCTGGGTGGCGTTCACGATCACGCTGTACGCCGGGCTGTCGATGGTCACCAACGCGCCGTTCTACAGCGGCAAGGCGCTCGACGTGCGCCACCGCGTCTCCTTCGGCGTGATGATCCTGGTGATGGTGCTGTTCGTGGTGGTGTCGAGCGATCCGCCGGTGGCGCTGTTCGGGCTGTTCGTCGGCTATGCGATCTCGGGCTACGTGCTGTGGGGCTGGCGCGCGATGCACGGCGAGCAGGGCGGCGTGGCGCGTGCCCGGGTGGACGGCTCGGACTGACACCGTCCTCGCCGGAACCATGGCGGATGTCGATTTGATGAACGGAAAAGGCGCTTCGGCGCCTTTTTCGTTTTTGCGTTTCCTTGCGATTCCCCGCTTGTGATGTGCGTCCGATTCGCGGTATGTTGCCGTTGCGTCATGCCGCGAGGGCATGGCGGCCCGCCGCGTAGCCATGCCCGGCTACCGACTTGCCACTGACACAAGGAGAATCCCATGAGCGTGCTGGATTTCATCAAGGAAGCAGGCGAGAAGCTGTTCGGCCGCGAAGCCAAGGCCGCCGAGCCGGCCCAGGCCGCGCCCGCCGCGGATGCCGCGCAGAAGGCCGAGGCGGCCAACCGCACCGCCGGCGAAGCGATCGAAAACTACATCCGCAAGATGGGTCTCGATGCGACCGGGTTGTCGGTGCAGGTCGACGGCGCCCAAGGCAAGGTCACGGTATTTGGCGTCGCGCCGGACCAGGCCACGCGCGAGAAGATCATCCTGTGCTGCGGCAACGTCGAGGGCGTCCAGCAGGTCGAGGACAAGATGTCGGTCAACGTCGAGTCCGAATCGGCCCAGTGGCACACCGTGGCCAAGGGCGACACGCTGTCGGCGATCGCGCAGAAGTACTACGGCAAGGCCTCCGCCTACAACGCGATCTTCGAGGCCAACCGGCCGATGCTGTCGCATCCGGACAAGATCTATCCGGGCCAGAAGCTGCGCATTCCGCCGCAGGCCTGATGCTCCTGCCGCGGCCCCGCATCGCGCGGGGCAGGCCGGCGCGCGGCCGCTGGGGAAAACCCGCGTGTTGCGCGCCGTTGCCATCTCGGCTATATTCGCTGCCATGATTTCGCGCCAAGCCCGACTCGCCCGTACCCTGCTAGGTAGCCTACTAGGCAGCCAGGTCGGGACGCGCGCGCGCTGAGGAAGCGATACCTTAACGCGAAGTCGCACAGGATTTATCCACGCCCCGGCCTGCATCCCTGCACGCCGGGGCGTTTTGCATTGTGCCGCAGCGATCGGCGACGATGCGAACAGCCGGCAGCGGGGCACCCGGAACAGAAACCGCCGAAACCCGTTCGAGCACTTATCCCCCAGGAGCGTTTTCCATGTCGGACAAACTGATCATTTTCGATACCACCTTGCGCGACGGCGAGCAGTCGCCCGGCGCCTCGATGACGCGCGAGGAGAAGATCCGCATCGCGCGCCAGCTCGAGCGCCTGAAGGTCGATGTGATCGAGGCCGGCTTCGCCGCCAGCTCGAACGGCGACTTCGAGGCGATCCGCGCGATCGCGCAGACCGTCAAGGACTCGACCATCTGCTCGCTGGCCCGCGCCAACGACAAGGACATCGCCCGCGCCGCCGAGGCGCTCAAGCCCGCCAACTCCTTCCGCATCCATACCTTCATCGCCACCTCGGCGCTGCATATGGAAAAGAAGCTGCGCATGACGCCGGACCAGGTCTACGAGCAGGCGCGCCTGGCGGTGCGTTTCGCGCGCCAGTTCACCGACGACATCGAGTTCTCGCCGGAAGACGGCAGCCGCTCCGACATGGACTTCCTGTGCCGCGTGCTCGAGGCCGTGATCGACGAGGGCGCGACCACGATCAACCTGCCGGACACGGTCGGTTATGCGGTGCCCGAAGGCTATGCCGCGCTGATCCGCTCGGTACGCGAACGCATTCCGAATTCGGACAAGGCGGTGTGGTCGGTGCACTGCCATAACGACCTGGGCATGGCGGTGGCGAACTCGCTGGCCGCGGTCAAGCTCGGCGGCGCGCGCCAGATCGAATGCACGATCAACGGCCTGGGCGAGCGCGCCGGCAACACCAGCCTCGAAGAGGTGGTGATGGCGGTCAAGACGCGGCGCGACTACTTCAATCTGGATGTGGGCGTCGATACCACGCAGATCGTGCCGGCGTCGAAGCTGGTCTCGCAGATCACCGGCTTCGTGGTGCAGCCGAACAAGGCCGTGGTCGGCGCCAACGCCTTTGCGCACGCCTCCGGCATCCACCAGGACGGCGTGCTGAAGGCGCGCGACACCTACGAGATCATGCGGGCCGAAGACGTGGGCTGGACCGCGAACAAGATCGTGCTGGGCAAGCTGTCGGGCCGCAACGCGTTCAAGCAGCGCCTGCAGGAACTCGGCATCGAGCTCGACAGCGAGAGCGAGGTCAATGCCGCCTTCGCGCGCTTCAAGGAGCTGGCCGACCAGAAGGCCGAGATCTTCGACGAGGACATCATGGCCATCGTCTCGGACGAGGCCCATGACGCCAACGAGCACTATCGCTTCATCTCGCTGTCGCAGCGCTCGGAAACCGGCGAGCGGCCGCATGCACGCGTGGTGTTCAACATGGACGGGCAGGAGTACACCGGCGAAGGCGAGGGCAACGGCCCGGTCGATGCCACGCTGCACGCGATCGAAGGCAAGGTGAACAGCGGCGCCGAGCTGGTGCTGTATTCGGTCAACGCGATCACCACCGGCACGCAGGCACAGGGCGAGGTCACGGTGCGGCTGTCGAAGGCCGGCCGCATCGTCAACGGCGTGGGCACCGATCCGGACATCGTCGCGGCCTCGGCCAAGGCCTATCTGGCCGCGCTGAACAAGCTGCACGACAAGGCGGTGCAGAAGATCAATCCGCAGATCTGATCGCGCAGGCTGCGGGCGCGCCGGACCGCAACGCCGGTCGTTCGCGAGCATGGCTCGCGGACGCCCGGCGTTTTTTCATGGGCGCCGGCCCAGGCCTGAAACGTGTGGTCCCGCGCCGGCCATCCCTTTCGCAGGTTTCGCTGTCCGCGCCGTGAGCGCTACCTAGCGGATCGTTTCGCGCGGATCGGCCAGCGGATCGGGCGTGATCTGGGTCTGCCGCAGCACGCCGGCGTCGTCGAAATAGAAGTGGAACAGCGACGGCCAGTTCTCCTCGTGCAGGAAGCGGTACGACCAGACATCGCGGCGCATCAGCGGAAAATACTGCGTCGGCTCGCGCGGCAGGCCGAAATGCTCGGCGACGTCGCGCTTGGTCCAGGTGCCGATCCGCGCCTTGTACAGCTCCGTGGTGGTCAGCATCTGGCGGAAGCGCGTCAGCTTGCCGCCGGTATCGAAGTCGGCCGCATAGGCCTGGCGCCCGAGCGGCTGCTTCGAATAGATCCAGCGCACGGTGCCGTCGTCGAGCCGGTAGATGTCGGTGGGCTCGCCGAAGGTCGCGCGTACCGTGCTCTCGGGCGCGCCGATCAGCTTCTGCGCCTCCTGTACCGGCTGCAGGTAAACGCACGCCGTCAACAGGGCGCCGCAGGAGCCGAGCGCCAGCCAGCGGCCAATGCTTTCCAGTGCTTTCATTGCGATCCTCGATCCTTTATTGCAACGGATAGCGGCAGTGTAGCGCCGCAGGCGCCGCATCGCACCGCCGGCGCGATTGCAAGGCGGTGAGCGCTGGCTTACCATGCTGCGCTTTCGCGGAGGTCGTTCGATGGTTGGGAAGGGGTGGCTGGGGGCTTGCCTGTTGGCCCTGGCGGCGGGTGTCGCGTCGGCGCAGGAGCCGATCCGGCTCGGCATGATCGACGGGCTGTCCGGCCCGTTCGCCAATGCCGGCGAAGCGGTGGTGCGCAATCTTCGGCTCGCCATCGACCGGGTCAACGCCCGCGGCGGCGTGCGCACCGCGGAAGGGCAGCGCCCGCTGGAGCTCGTCACCTTCGACAGCAAGGGCAATGTCGACGAGAGCCTGATCCAGTTCCGCGCGCTGGTGGACCGCCGCATCCCCTTTGTGCTGCAGGGGAACAGCTCCGCGGTCGCCGCCGCGCTGGTCGGCGCGGTGAACCGCCACAACGCGCGCCAGCCCGATGCGCGCGTGCTGTTCATGAACTATTCGGCGGTCGATCCGGCCCTGACCAACGAGAACTGCAGCTTCTGGCATTTCCGCTTCGATGCCGGCGCCGACATGCGGATGGAGGCGCTGACCGAGGTCATCCGCGCCGACGCCAGCGTGCGCCGCGTCTACCTGATCGCGCAGGACTACAGCTTCGGCCACCAGGTCTCGCGGCTGGCGCGCGACATGCTGGCGGCCAAGCGCCCCGATGTGAAGATCGTCGGCGACGAGTTCCACCCGATCGGCAAGATCAAGGACTTCGCGCCGTATATCGCCAAGATCAAGGCCAGCGGTGCCGACGCGGTGATCACCGGCAACTGGGGCAACGACCTGACGCTGATGGTCAAGGCGGCGCGCGAGGGCGGCCTCGGCGCCAAGTTCTACACCTTCTACGGCAATGGCCTGGGCGCCCCGGCGGCGATGGGCGAGGCCGGCGTGGGCCGGGTGCTGGCAGTGGCGGAATGGCATCCGAACGTGGGCGGCGCCGCCTCCGATGCCTTCTATCAGGCCTTCCGCAGCCGCTATCCCGAGCCGAAGGACGACTACGTGCATCTGCGCATGCAGATGATGGTCGAGATGCTGGCGCGCGCGATCGAGCAGGCCGGGTCCACCGATGCGGTCAAGGTCGCGCGGGCGCTGGAGGGCATGCGCTACGTCAACGACTTCCATGACGCCACCGTGCGCGCGGACGACCACCAGGTGCTGCAGCCGCTCTATGTGTCGATGATGGAGCGCCAGGGCGGCGAGGTGCGCTTCGACAACGAGGGGTCGAGATTCGGCTTCCGCACGGTCAAGCGGCTGAAGTCGGCGCAGACCACGCGCGCTACCACCTGCAAGATGGAGCGCCCCTAGGTATCTGCCCGCCGGTATTGGAAGGGCACGGGCAGGCGGTTTTGCCCGGCCACCCCAGTTGCGCTATAATGCGCGGCTGTCGTTCAGGCGGCACTCGCGGTAACGCGGGCGCGCCAGGCGGCAATGCAGTGTGCGGCGCAAGCCGCACGTTTATCCCGCACGACGATCGCGGCCCTGGCGCTGCGACGTTCGCAAGTGAAAGGAAACATCATGTCCGTAGCCGATATCAACAAGTCCGAAGTCATCAAGCAGTTCGCCCGCGGCGCCAACGACACCGGCAGCCCCGAAGTCCAGGTCGCTCTGCTGACCACGCGCATCAACGAACTGACCCCCCACTTCAAGGCCAACATGAAGGATCACCACAGCCGCCGCGGTCTGCTGCGCATGGTGAGCCGCCGTCGCCGCCTGCTGGACTACCTGAAGTCGAACGACGCCGATCGTTATCGCGCGCTGATCGAGAAGCTGGGCCTGCGCAAGTAAATTGCGCCAGGCTGCTCGGATCGGGGAAGGGAAGAGGATGGCGATGCCGATGCCGGCATGGTCGGCACTGTCGGTCCTCGCACCGCACGCCCCGGCGTGACGCCAGGATGCCTGCGTCAGCTCTGCTGATGCAGGCATTTTGTTTTTTGCGGCGGCGAATCGGCCGTGGCGGCAAATGCCGCGAAGCCGAATGACGCCGCGGGCGGCCGGCCTGCCCGGGCGCCGTTGCCGTTGCGCCACGATGCGCAACGGAGTAAGTTAATTCGTTCTTTTCATTCATGACACCGGAGTCCGGCAAGGAAACAGGGCCTTGTGTCATTCCAGCGCCTCATCGAATATCGGCAGCGATCGTTTCACCTTGATCGCTGCGCATCGATCGTCGTGCATCGATGCCGCGGCGGCGACCGCGGTGACGCGCTGGAATGGCATAGCACTTCCCTGCGACCGCGCCTGACAGCGATCCGGCAGCAATGCCCGCGGCTGCATCACGCGGGCGCCGGCACGCCGGCGGGCCCGATGGCCCGTCGCCGTGCAAGCACACAGGGGAACGCTCATGTCCATGTTCAATAAGGTCGTCAAGCAATTCCAGTGGGGCCAGCATACGGTCCGCATGGAAACCGGCGAAATCGCCCGCCAGGCCGGCGGCGCGGTGCTCGTCGATGTCGAGGACACCGTGGTGCTCGCCACCGTGGTGGCCGCCAAGCAGCCCAAGCCGGGCCAGGATTTCTTCCCGCTGACGGTCGACTACATCGAGAAGACCTATGCCGCCGGCAAGATCCCGGGCGGCTTCTTCAAGCGCGAAGGCCGTCCGTCGGAGAACGAGACGCTGACCTCGCGCCTGATCGACCGTCCGCTGCGTCCGCTGTTTCCGGAAGGCTTCTATAACGACGTGCAGGTGGTGATCCACGTCGTCTCGCTGAACCCCGAAGTGCCGGCCGATATCCCGGCGCTGATCGGCGCCTCGGCCGCGCTGGCGGTCTCGGGCATTCCGTTCAACGGCCCGGTCGGCGCCGCCCGCGTCGGCTACCAGAACGGCCAGTACCTGCTGAACCCGACCCGCAGCCAGCTGGCCAGCTCGGACCTCGACCTGGTCGTTGCCGGCACCGAGCGTGCCGTGCTGATGGTCGAATCGGAAGCCAACCAGCTGTCCGAGGACGTGATGCTGGGCGCCGTGGTCTACGGCCACGAGCAGATGCAGGTCGCGATCAACGCGATCCACGAGCTGGTGCGCGAAGGCGGCAAGCCCGAGTGGAACTGGGCGCCGGCGCCCAAGAACGAGGCGCTGATCGCCAAGGTTGCCGAGGTCGGTTCGCCGCTGCTGCAGGAGGCCTATCAGATCCGCCAGAAGTCGGCGCGTTCGCAGAAGGTCAAGGAAGCCTACGCCGCGGTCGAGGCCCGCCTGGCCGAAGCCGGCGTCGAGTTCGACAAGGTCGAGGTCGGCAACATCCTGTTCGATCTGGAAGCCAAGATCGTCCGTGGCCAGGTGCTGGCCGGCGAGCCGCGCATCGACGGCCGCGACACGCGCACCGTGCGCCCGATCGAGATCCGCTCGTCGGTGCTGCCGCGCGCGCACGGCTCGGCGCTGTTCACCCGCGGCGAGACGCAGGCGCTGGTGGTGGCCACGCTGGGCACCAAGAGCGATGAGCAGATCATCGACGCGCTGGCCGGCGAATACCGCGACCGCTTCATGCTCCACTACAACATGCCCCCGTTCGCCACCGGCGAAACGGGCCGCGTCGGTTCGCCCAAGCGCCGCGAAATCGGCCACGGCCGTCTGGCCAAGCGCGCGCTGATTCCGGTGCTGCCGGCCGAGGACGAGTTCGCCTACACGATCCGCCTGGTCTCGGAAATCACCGAGTCGAACGGCTCGTCGTCGATGGCTTCGGTCTGCGGCGGCTGCCTGGCGCTGATGGACGCCGGCGTTCCGGTCAAGGCGCACGTGGCCGGCGTGGCCATGGGCCTGATTCTGGAAGGCAACAAGTTTGCCGTGCTGACCGACATCCTGGGCGACGAGGACCACCTCGGCGACATGGACTTCAAGGTGGCGGGTACCGACAACGGCATCACCGCGCTGCAGATGGACATCAAGGTCCAGGGCATCACCAAGGAGATCATGCAGGTCGCGCTGGCGCAGGCCAAGGAAGGCCGCCTGCATATCCTGTCGAAGATGCAGGAAGCGATGGGCCATGCGCGCACCGAACTGTCGGAGCACGCGCCGCGCATGATCACGATGAAGATCCATCCGGACAAGATCCGCGAGGTCATCGGCAAGGGCGGCTCGACCATCCAGGCGCTGACCAAGGAAACCGGCACGACCATCGACATCCAGGAAGACGGCACGATCACGATCGCGTCGACCTCGACCGAGGGCATGGCCGAGGCCAAGCGCCGCATCGAGGGCATCACCGCGGAAGCCGAAGTGGGCAAGATCTACAACGGCACCGTGCTGAAGCTGCTGGACTTCGGCGCCATCGTCAACATCCTGCCGGGCAAGGACGGTCTGCTGCATATCTCGGAGATCGTCAACGAGCGCGTCAAGGACATCAAGGACTGGCTGAAGGAAGGCCAGCAGGTCCGCGTCAAGCTGATCCAGGCCGACGAGAAGGGCCGCCTGCGTCTGTCGCTGAAGGCGGCGATGGCCGAGGAGGGCGGTTCGATCGCCCCGCTGGCCAACGCGGAAGCGCCGGCAGCGCCGGCCGAACCGACGGGCGGCGAGCAGCAGTAAGCCGGTGCGGGGCCGCCGTGCCCGCGCAAGCGGGGCGACGGTTTCTCGGTCGGACGCAATGCGTGTGGAAAAACGGCTGGGCGATGCCCGGCCGTTTTTTTGTTTACACTGCCGCCAGTCCCTCAGGGCAGGCGCGATCGTTCGCGCTTTCTTTTTTCCCTTTCCGCATCCCTACCGCGCGCCAGGCGCGGTTTCAGTTTTCAAGGAGCCAGCATGCAAGCCATCGAGATCCGCGAATACGGCGGCCCCGACGTGTTGCAGCCGACCGAGCGCCCCGATCCGGCGCCCGGTCCCGGTGAAGTCCTGATCCGCGTTGCCGCGGCCGGCGTCAACCGGCCCGACGTGTTCCAGCGTACCGGCAACTATCCGGTGCCGCCGGGGGCCTCCGATCTGCCCGGTCTCGAGGTCGCGGGCGAGATCGTCGGCGGCGATCTGTCGCATCCGGACAATCGCTTCGGCCTGAAGGTCGGCGACCGCGTGTGCGCGCTGGTGCAGGGCGGCGGCTACGCGCAGCTGTGCACCGCGCCGCTGGCGCAGTGCCTGCCCGTGCCGCAGGGCCTGAGCGATATCGAGGCCGCGGCCTTGCCCGAGACCTTCTTCACGGTGTGGAGCAATGTGTTCGACCGCGGCTATCTTGGACGCGGCCCGCGCGGCAAGGACGAGACGCTGCTGATCCAGGGCGGTTCGAGCGGTATCGGTACCACCGCGATCCAGATCGCCAAGGCGCTCGGCCACAAGGTCTTCGTCACCGCCGGCAGCGACGAGAAGTGCCGTGCCTGCGAGGCACTCGGCGCCGACCGCGCGATCAACTACAAGACGCAGGACTTCGCCGCCGAGGTCAAGACGCTGACCGGCGGCCGCGGTGTCGACGTGATCCTCGACATGGTGGCCGGCCCGTATCTGGCGCGCGAGCTGTCGTGCATCGCCGACGATGGCCGCATCGTCATCATCGCGCTGCTCGGCGGTGCCAAGGCGGAGATTCCGCTCGGCGACATCCTGCGCCGCCGTATCACCGTCACCGGCTCGACGCTGCGGCCGCGCCCGGCCTCGTTCAAGGGCGAGATCGCCCGCGCGCTGCACGAGCAGGTGTGGCCGCTGCTGGCCGACGGCAGCATCAAGCCGGTGATCCACCAGGTGTTCCCGGCCGCGCAGGCCGCCGACGCCCATCGTCTGATGGAGTCGAGCGAGCATGTCGGCAAGATCGTGCTGACCTGGTAACGGGTGGCCGGGCCGGGCCCGGCTCGGCTCGGCGCGGCCATCGGGCCGGGCTGATGGACGGCGCTGGGCGGGACCGTGCAGGACCGGGCCGATGGCTTGGGCGGGGTTGGGCTGGCCTGGGCTCGCCGGGGCTGGCCGGGGCTGACCGGGGCTGGCCGGGGCTGACCGGGGCTGGCCGGGGCTGACCGGGGCTGACCGGGGCTGGCTTGGTCGGGCTTCGTCAGGCGCTAGGTTCGCGCGCTTTCCGGCCGATCGGCGTAGCGCCCCGTCCCCGCGCACGGTAGAATAGCGGGTTTGATTTTGAGAGGCGCTTTCGTGAGACAAAAGCTCGTCATCGGCAACTGGAAGATGCATGGCAGCCTGGCTGCCAACGAGGCCCTGCTGAACGGTATCAAGGCCGGCGCCCCTGCGGGTGCCAGCCTCGCGGTGTGCGCGCCGTTCCCCTATCTGGCGCAGTGCCAGGCGTTGCTGGCGGGCAGCCAGGTCGCCTGGGGCGCCCAGGACGTGTCGGCCGAGGCGCGCGGCGCGTTCACCGGCGAGGTGGCGGCGTCGATGCTGGCCGAGTTCGGCGTCAGCTACGTGCTGGTGGGGCATTCCGAGCGCCGCACCTATCATGGCGAGAGCGATGCCGCTGTCGCCGCCAAGGCGCTGCGGGCCCTCGAATTCGGCATCGTGCCGGTGATCTGCGTCGGCGAGACGCTGGCGCAGCGCGAGGCGGGCGAAACCGAGGCCGTGGTCGGCCGGCAGCTGCAGGCCGTGCTGGACGCGCTGTCGGTGGAGCAGCTGGGTCGCGTGGTGCTGGCCTATGAGCCGGTCTGGGCCATCGGTACCGGCAAGACCGCCAGCAAGGAGCAGGCCCAGGCCGTGCACGCCTTCCTGCGGGCCCAGGTGGCTGCGCGCGAGGCCGGCGTGGCGCAGCGCATGGCGATCCTGTACGGCGGCAGCGTCAAGCCGGACAATGCGGCCGAGCTGTTCTCGATGGCCGATATCGACGGCGGCCTGATTGGCGGCGCCTCGCTCAAAACCGAAGATTTTCTCGCGATCGGCAACGCCTGATGCCGGCCGCACCGACCGTCTGAATCAGGCAAGCGAATCGAATCCATGGCAATTCTGAAAACTCTATTGATGGTCGCGCAGGTGCTGTCGGCACTGGGCGTGATCGGCTTGGTGCTGCTGCAGCACGGCAAGGGCGCCGACGTCGGCGCGGCGTTCGGCTCGGGCGCCTCGGGCAGCCTGTTCGGCGCCACCGGCTCGGCCAACTTCCTGTCGCGCACCACGGCCGTGCTGGCCACGCTGTTCTTCGTCTGCACGCTGGCGCTGACGCTGCTGGGCAACTACCGTCCGTCGGCCTCGCTGGGCGTGATGGGCGCGGCTCCGCAGACCGCTCCGGCCCCGGCCGCCTCGGTGCCGGCTGCATCGGCCCCGGCCGCTGCCGCATCGGCGCCGGCGGCTCCCGCCGTGCCGAAATAATCCGGCATTCGCGCCCGGGATTGCCGAACATTTTGCACTTGTGCATTGAACAAAGTGGCGATCATGGGTTAGAATGCAGGGCTTGAAACGATTCCCCAGCGACGGTTCCTGGTGGTGCAGCCAAATAGCAAAAATGGCCGCAAAACCGGCATACCGAAGGGCTTGAAACCCGGCGCCAGGCAATATTGTTTCTCCCCCAGCCGACGTGGTGAAATTGGTAGACACGCTATCTTGAGGGGGTAGTGGCGAAAGCTGTGCGAGTTCGAGTCTCGCCGTCGGCACCAAACAACTTGATCGGAGTCTGCTCCCGGGCAATGCCCCGGTGAGGGGCTCCGGCAGTCCGCAAGGCGGCGCCGTGATGTCTGCGCAATGGCGTTGGGCGCTTGGGGTGGGCAACAGGACGCCGCTTCAGCTGGTGCTGTTGACAACATTCCAGATAAGGCTGGCCGTACCTTGAATCTCGAAGCCTATTTCCCCGTTCTCATCTTCATCATCTTCGGCGTGGTGCTCGGCCTCGCGCTGATGTCGATCGGCCGGATCCTGGGTCCGAACAAGCCCGACGCCGCCAAGCTTTCGCCCTACGAGTGCGGCTTCGAAGCGTTCGAGGACGCGCGCATGAAGTTCGACGTGCGCTATTACCTCATCGCCATCCTTTTCATTCTGTTCGATCTCGAAACCGCTTTCCTTTTCCCGTGGGGCGTCGCCCTGCAGGACATCGGCTGGCCGGGTTTCATCGCCATGGGCGTGTTTCTGCTGGAATTCATCGTGGGCTTCGTCTACATCTGGAAAAAGGGCGCGCTCGATTGGGAGTGATGTGAAATGGCAATCGAAGGCGTTCTGAACGAAGGCTTCGTCACGACTACCGCTGACAAGCTGATCAACTGGACCCGCACCGGGTCGCTGTGGCCGATGACCTTCGGCCTGGCCTGCTGTGCCGTGGAAATGATGCATGCCGGCGCCGCGCGCTACGACATGGACCGCTTCGGCGTGATCTTCCGCCCGTCGCCGCGCCAGTCGGACGTGATGATCGTGGCCGGCACGCTGTGCAACAAGATGGCCCCCGCCCTGCGCAAGGTGTACGACCAGATGGCCGAGCCGCGCTGGGTCATCTCGATGGGCTCGTGCGCCAACGGCGGCGGCTACTATCACTACTCGTATTCGGTGGTGCGCGGTTGCGACCGGATCGTGCCGGTCGACATCTACGTGCCGGGCTGCCCGCCGACGGCCGAAGCGCTGATCTACGGCATCATCCAGCTGCAGAACAAGATCCGCCGCACCAACACCATCGCGCGCAAGGGTTGACATGGCCAAGCTCGATACCCTGAAGTCCGCGCTGGAGAAGGCGCTCGGCAATCGCATCGGCAAGCTGGTGGAGTCGTTCGACCAGCTGACGCTGATCGTCAAGGCCGACGACTACCTCGAAGTGGCCCGCATCCTGCGCGACGATCCGTCGCTGCGTTTCGAGCAGCTGATCGACCTGTGCGGCGTCGACTATTCCACCTATGGCGACGGCGCCTGGGACGGTCCGCGTTTCGCCGCGATCTCGCACCTGCTGTCGCTGACGCATAACTGGCGCCTGCGCGTGCGCGTGTTCGCGCCGGACGACGACATGCCGGTGATCCCGTCGCTGATCGACGTGTGGAACTCGGTCAACTGGTTCGAGCGCGAGGCGTTCGACTTCTTCGGCATCATCTTCGAAGGCCATCCGGACCTGCGCCGCATCCTGACCGACTACGGTTTCGTCGGCCATCCGTTCCGCAAGGACTTCCCGGTGTCCGGCTATGTCGAGATGCGCTACGACCCCGAGCAGAAGCGCGTCATCTATCAGCCGGTCACGATCGAACCGCGCGAGCTGACGCCACGGGTGATCCGCGAGGAAAACTACGGCGGCCTGAAGCACTGACCGGCACTGAGAACCCGCGATGGCAGATATCAAGAATTACACCCTGAACTTCGGTCCGCAGCACCCGGCGGCGCACGGCGTGCTGCGCCTGGTGCTGGAGCTGGACGGCGAAGTGATCCAGCGCGCCGACCCGCACATCGGCCTGCTGCACCGTGCCACCGAGAAGCTGGCCGAGCAGAAGACCTGGATCCAGAGCGTGCCGTACATGGACCGTCTCGACTACGTGTCGATGATGGCCAACGAACACGCCTACGTGATGGCGATCGAGAAGCTGGTCGGCATCGACGTGCCGATCCGCGCGCAGTACATCCGCGTGATGTTCGACGAGATCACGCGCCTGCTGAACCATCTGATGTGGATCGGCTCGCACGCGCTCGACGTCGGCGCGATGGCGGTGTTCCTGTACGCGTTCCGCGAGCGCGAGGACATGTTCGACATGTACGAGGCGGTGTCGGGCGCGCGGATGCACGCGGCCTACTATCGTCCGGGCGGCGTCTATCGCGACCTGCCCGACACGATGCCGCAATACAAGGCGTCCAAGGTCCACAACGAGCGGGCGATCAAGGCGATGAACGAGGCGCGTTCCGGCTCGCTGCTCGACTTCATCGAGGATTTCACCAACCGTTTTCCGAAGTACGTCGACGAGTACGAGACGCTGCTGACCGACAACCGGATCTGGAAGCAGCGCCTGGTCGGCATCGGCGTGGTCAGCCCGGAACGCGCGCTGCAGATGGGCTTTACCGGCCCGATGCTGCGCGGCTCGGGGATCGAGTGGGACCTGCGCAAGAAGCAGCCCTACGAGGTCTACGACAAGCTCGACTTCGACGTGCCGGTCGGCGTGGGCGGCGACTGCTATGCGCGCTATCTGGTGCGGGTGGAAGAAATGCGCCAGTCCAACCGCATCATCAAGCAATGCGTCGACTGGCTGCGCCGCAATCCCGGCCCGGTGATGAGCGACAACCACAAGGTCACGCCGCCGTCGCGCGTCGACATGAAGTCGAACATGGAAGAGCTGATCCACCATTTCAAGCTCTTCACCGAAGGCATTCGCGTGCCGGAGGGCGAGACCTACGCGGCGGTGGAGCACCCGAAGGGCGAGTTTGGCATCTACGCGATCTCCGACGGCGCGAACAAGCCGTACCGTCTGAAGATCCGCGCACCGGGCTTTGCCCACCTGGCCGCGCTCGACGAAATGGCCAAGGGCCACATGATCGCGGATGCGGTGACGATCATCGGTACGCAGGACATCGTGTTCGGCGAGATCGACCGCTAACGACGTGCCGCCGCCGGACGACGATCCGGACCGACCGCGGCAAGCCGGCATGGGGCTCATGCCTGCGAGGACAACGCAGCGACGGCTGCAACTGATGCGGACCGCGCCACCGGCTGGCGCGTTTCGCTTGTAAATCGGCGCATTAGGCAACACCACGGCAACGACCATGCTATCAGCAGAAGCTCTCAAGGAAATCGATCGCGCGATCGCCAAGTATCCGGCCGACCAGAAGCAATCGGCCGTGATGGCGGCATTGGCCGTGGCGCAGGGCGAAGTGGGCTGGGTGTCCCCGGAAGTCATGGAATTCGTGGCCAAGTACCTCGACATGCCGCCGGTGTGGGTGGAGGAAGTGGCCACCTTCTACAACATGTACGACACCAAGCCGGTCGGCCGCTACAAGCTGACCGTCTGTACCAACCTGCCTTGCGCACTGTCCGGCGGCGAGCGTGCCGGCGAGTACCTGAAGCGCAAGCTGGGCATCGACTACAACGAGACGACCCCGTGCGGCACCTTCACGCTGAAGGAAGGCGAGTGCATGGGCGCCTGCGGCGACGCCCCGGTGATGATCGTCAACAACACCCGCATGTGCAGCTTCATGAGCGACGCCAAGCTCGACGCGCTGGTCGACGAGCTCAAGGCCGAAGCCGCTGCCAAGGGGGACAAGTAATATGACCTGTCTGCACGACCGCCATATCCAGCCGCTGATCCTGGCCGGGCTGGATGGCAAGAACTGGCATCTGGAAGACTACGTCAAGCGCGGCGGCTATCAGCAGCTCAAGCGCATCCTGACCGAAAAGGTGCCGCCCGAGCAGGTGATCGCCGACGTCAAGGCCTCGGGCCTGCGCGGCCGCGGCGGCGCGGGCTTCCCCACGGGCCTGAAGTGGAGCTTCATGCCGCGTCAGTTCCCGGGCCAGAAGTACCTGGTCTGCAATACCGACGAGGGCGAGCCGGGCACGTTCAAGGATCGCGACATCATCCGCTACAACCCGCACGCGCTGATCGAAGGCATGGCCATCGGCGCGTACGCGATGGGCATCACCGTGGGCTACAACTACATCCACGGCGAGATCTGGAACGAATACAAGATCTTCGAGGAAGCCCTCGAAGAGGCGCGCGCGGCCGGCTTCCTGGGTGACAACATCCTGGGCTCGGGCTTCAGCTTCCAGCTGCATGCCCACCACGGCTATGGCGCCTACATCTGCGGCGAGGAAACCGCGCTGCTCGAATCGCTGGAAGGCAAGAAGGGCCAGCCGCGCTTCAAGCCGCCGTTCCCGGCCAGCTTCGGCCTGTACGGCAAGCCGACCACGATCAACAACACCGAGACCTTCGCCGCGGTGCCGTTCCTGCTGGCCGTCGGTCCCGAGAATTACCTGAAGATGGGCAAGCCGAACAACGGCGGCACCAAGATCTTCTCGGTCTCGGGCGACGTCGAGCGTCCCGGCAACTACGAGATTCCGCTCGGCACGCCGTTCGCGACGCTGCTGGAACTGGCCGGCGGCATGCGCGGCGGCAAGAAGCTCAAGGCCGTGATCCCGGGCGGCTCGTCGGCGCCGGTGGTGCCGGCGGACCTGATGATGGCGTCCGACATGGACTACGACTCGATCGCCAAGGCCGGCTCGATGCTGGGCTCGGGCGCGGTGATCGTGATGGACGAGACGCGCTGCATGGTTCGCTCGCTGCTGCGCCTGTCCTATTTCTACTTCGAAGAATCGTGCGGCCAGTGCACGCCGTGCCGCGAAGGCACCGGCTGGCTCTACCGCATGGTGAACCGCATCGAGCATGGTGAAGGCCGCCAGGAAGACCTGGACCTGCTCAACAACGTTGCCGAAAACATCATGGGCCGCACCATCTGCGCGCTCGGCGATGCGGCGGCGATGCCGGTCCGCGGCATGCTCAAGCACTACTGGAAAGAGTTCGAATATCACGTCGAACACAAGCAGTGCATGGTTCCGGCCTACATCTAAGCGTGGCAGAACATGGTTGAACTCGAAATCGACGGCAAGAAGGTTGAGGTTGCGGAAGGCAGCCTGGTGATGGAAGCGGCCCGCAAGCTGGGCACCTACATCCCGCACTTCTGCTATCACCGCAAGCTGTCCATCGCGGCCAACTGCCGCATGTGTCTGGTCGAGGTCGAAAAGGCGCCGAAGGCGCTGCCGGCCTGCGCCACGCCGGTTACCGCGGGCATGAAGGTCTTCACCAATTCGGAGAAGGCGGTCAAGGCCCAGAAGTCGGTGATGGAATTCCTGCTGATCAATCACCCGCTCGATTGCCCGATCTGCGATCAGGGCGGCGAATGCCAGCTGCAGGATCTGGCGGTCGGCTACGGCGCCTCCGAATCGCGCTACAAGGAAGAGAAGCGCGTGGTGTTCCACAAGAACGTGGGCCCCCTGATCTCGATGGAAGAGATGACGCGCTGCATCCACTGCACCCGCTGCGTGCGCTTCGGCCAGGAAGTGGCCGGCGTGATGGAGCTGGGCATGCTGAACCGCGGCGAGCACTCCGAGATCACGACCTTCGTCGGCAAGACGGTGGACTCCGAGCTGTCGGGCAACATGATCGACCTGTGCCCGGTCGGCGCGCTGACCAGCAAGCCGTTCCGCTACACCGCGCGGACGTGGGAGCTGTCGCGCCGCAAGTCGGTGTCGCCGCACGACGGCCTGGGCACGAACCTGATCGTCCAGTCCAAGAACCACCGCGTGATGCGCGTGCTGCCGCTGGACAACGAAGCCATCAACGAATGCTGGCTGTCGGACCGCGACCGTTTCTCGTACGAGGGCCTGAACAGCGCCGACCGCCTGACGCGGCCGATGATCAAGCAGGACAACCAGTGGCTCGAGACCGACTGGCAGACCGCGCTCGAATACGTCGCCAACGGCCTGGCCGGCATCAAGCGCGAGCATGGCGCCGACCAGATCGCCGCGCTGGCCAGCCCGCACGCCACCGTCGAGGAGCTCTATCTGCTCGGCAAGCTGGTGCGCGGCCTCGGTAGCGACAATATCGACTTCCGCCTGCGCCAGGCCGATTTCTCGGCGCCGGTAGCGGGCGCACCGTGGCTCGGCATGCCGATCGCGGACGTGTCGACGCTGCAGGGCGCGCTGGTGATCGGCGCCTCGCTGCGCAAGGATCAGCCGCTGCTGGCCTCGCGCCTGCGCCAGGCTGCCAAGAAGGGTGCACGCGTCGCCGTGCTGGGCGCCAGCCCCGAAGAT
>NZ_JCBAJO010000056.1:0-23703 GCF_059772245.1 Cupriavidus sp. R6-3 | reverse complement strand
CGGCCTCTACCACTCCAGGCTGAGCAGCCAGTCGACGAAGTAGCGGGCCTCGGGCTTGAGCGGCGCCTGTTCGCGCTCGACGATGTAGTAGCCATGCGGCGACTCCGATTCGATATCGAGCAGCCGCACCATCTGGCCCAGCGACAGCCAGTGCCGCGCCATGCGCTGGCGCACCAGCGCCACGCCCTGGTTCGAGGCGACCGCCTCCAGCATGAAGCCGATGTCGTTGAACTGCGGGCCGCTCTGCGGCTCCGGCCAGTCGAGCCCGGCGGTCTCGAACCACGGCTTCCACGGCTCCAGCGGACTGCGCAGCAGCACCAGATTGGCCAGGTGCTCGGGCCGCGTGATCGCGCGTCCGTCGATCCGTTCATAGTACTCGCGCCCGCAGGCCGGAAACACCGGCTCCACCAGCAGCCGCGTGGTCTTCAGGTCCGGGTAGCGGCCGGTGCCATAGCGGATCTCGACGTCGGTGTCCTCGGCTTTCACGTCGAGGAAGGGGATCGCCAGCTGCAGTTCCAGGTCGATATGCGGATAGAGCGCGCCGAACTCGGGCAGCCGCGGCACCAGATGCTGGCGGCCGAAGGTCGGCGGCGTGGCGACCCGCAGCCGCGTGCGCATCTTGTTGTACTCGGGCCGGGCGAGCTCGTTCAGCGACTTGAGGGCGTCCTGCACATTGCGCAGATAGCGCGTGCCCGCCGCGGTCAGCCGCAGCGCGGTGTTGGCGCGCACGAACAGGTCCTCGCCCCACAGCTCCTCGAGATTCTTGATCCGGTGCGACACCGCGCTGGGCGTCACCGACAGTTCCTCGGCCGCGCGGGCGAAGCTGCCCAGCCGCGACGCCGCCTCGAAGGCGATCAGCAGATGGAGCGGCGGGATTCGGTTGAACAGCGCGGCCATGGTCGGTTTTGGGTGGGCTTGAGGGGGCGGCTCAGCGGTTCAGTGATTTAGCGGTTCAGCGGCTCGGGCGGAAGATCTTGCCCGGGTTCAGGATGCCGTTCGGGTCCAGCGCCCGCTTGATCGCGCGCATCACGTCGAGCGCGTCCTCGCCATGCTCGCTGACCAGGAAGTCCATCTTGTGCAGGCCGACGCCGTGCTCGCCGGTGCAGGTGCCGCCCATCGCCAGCGCGCGCGAGACGATCGCCGCGTTGAGCGCCTCGGCCTGTTCCAGTTCCTCGGGCTTGTCGGGGTCGGTCAGGATCGCCACGTGGAAATTGCCGTCGCCGACGTGACCGACGATCGGGCAGGGCAGGCCCGAGGCGATCAGGTCGCGCTCGGTCTCGACCACGCAGTCGGCCAGCCGCGAGATCGGCACGCAGACGTCGGTGGTCACCGCGCGGCACCCCGGCTTGAGTTGCAGCATCGCGAAGTAGGCGGTATGGCGGGCGTTCCACAGTCGGCTGCGGTCTTCCGGCCGCGTCGCCCATTCGAAGCCCTGGCCGCCATGCTCGGCGGTGATCTGCTGCACGGTCTCGGCCTGCTCGCGCACGCCGGCCTCGGTGCCGTGGAATTCGAAGAACAGGTGCGGGCTTTCGGGCAGCGTCAGACGGTCGTGGCGGTTGATCGCGCGGATCGCCAGCGCGTCGACGAACTCGACGCGCGCGACCGGCACGCCCAGCTGAATGGTGTCGATCACGGCCCGCACCGCGCTGCCCATGTCGGGGAAGGCGCAGACGGCGGCCGAGATCGCCTCGGGCTGCGGATACAGCCGCACCGTGATCTCGGTGATGATGCCCAGCGTGCCTTCGCTGCCGACGAACAGCCGGGTCAGGTCATAGCCGGCGGAGGACTTGCGGGCGTGGGTGCCGGTCTTGATCACGCGGCCCTCGGCGGTCACCACGGTCAGCGCCAGCACGTTCTCGCGCATGGTGCCGTAGCGCACGGCGTTGGTGCCCGACGCCCGCGTCGCGCACATGCCGCCCAGCGAGGCGTCGGCGCCCGGGTCGATCGGGAAGAACAGGCCGGTGTCCTTGATTTCCTGGTTCAGTTGCTTGCGGGTGACGCCGGGCTGCACCGTGACAGTCAGGTCCTCGGGCTGGACCGCCAGCACCTGGTTCATCTGCGACAGGTCCAGGCTGATGCCGCCGGCCACGGCCAGCAGATGGCCTTCCAGCGACGAGCCCGCGCCGTAGGGAATCAGCGGCACGCCGTGAGCGTTGCACAGCCGGGCGACCTCGGCGACTTCTTCGGTGCTGTGGGCGAACACCACCGCATCGGGCGGGGCCGGCGGGAACGGCGATTCGTCGCGGCCGTGGTGCTCGCGCACGCCCGCCGAGGTAGTGAAGCGCTCGCCGAAGCGCGCCTGCAGGGCGTCGGCCACCTCCGGCGGCAGCGGACGGCGAGTCAGGTCGGCGTGGGGCGTGGGATGGTTCATGCTGGTCTCCGGCGGGGCTGGGCGGGCCAGGCAGGCTGCTTGGCCTTGTCTGGCTGCGGTCGGCATGGACGGTCGTCGTTCATTGCGACCGGGCGAGCCGCCGCCCGTGTCAGGATGCCGCACGGGGCGGCCCGGTGTTGCGGACCCCGTTATTCTACGCCGCGTGCATGGCGCGCCATAATGCGACATCGAGACGGAGGACTTCCATGGGCAATCGATTGAGCCGGATCGCCACCCGCACCGGCGATGCGGGCACCACCGGACTGGGCGACGGCAGCCGTACCGGCAAGGACAGCCTGCGCATCGCCGCCATCGGCGACGTGGACGAGCTGAACGCGCAGCTCGGCGTGCTGCTGACCGAGGCGCTGCCCGACGACATCCGCGCGGCGCTGCTGCACATCCAGCACGACCTGTTCGATCTGGGCGGGGAGCTGTCGATCCCTGGATACACCCTGGTCAAGCCCGAGCAGGTCGCCCAACTCGACGACTGGCTGGCGCACTACAACGCCGATCTGCCCCGGCTGGCCGAATTCATTCTGCCGGGCGGCACCCGCGCGGCGGCGCTGGCCCATGTCTGCCGCACCGTCTGCCGGCGGGCCGAACGGGCGCTGGTCGCCCTCGGCGCGGTCGAAGCGGTCAATGAGGCGCCCCGCCAGTACCTGAACCGGCTGTCGGACCTGCTGTTCGTGCTGGCGCGCGTCGCCAACCGGGCCGGTGGGCAGACCGACGTGCAATGGCAACGCGGCCGCAAGAATTGATTTGACATAAGTGACGGTTCGGGCCGATTCTCGCCCCCGGCGCCGCCGGCGCCCGGCGCCCTAAAAACCAACAAAATTACTCGGATTTGCCGGTTCCGCCCTTGAAAAGGTGCCGGCCGGCCACACTTCGGCCTCAGGTTGAGTTGAGGCCGCGCGGATAGCGATGGCTCAAGAGGAGAGAATAAATGGGTAAGATCATCGGTATCGACCTCGGTACCACCAACAGCTGCGTCGCGATCATGGAGGGCAACACGCCCAAGGTGATCGAGAACTCGGAAGGGGCGCGTACCACCCCCTCGGTCATCGCCTACATGGAAGACGGCGAGATCCTGGTCGGCGCCCCCGCCAAGCGCCAGGCAGTGACCAATCCCCGCAACACCCTGTACGCCGTCAAACGGCTGATCGGCCGCAAGTTCGAAGAGAAGGAAGTCCAGAAGGACATCGGCCTGATGCCGTACTCGATCGTCAAGGCCGACAACGGCGACGCCTGGGTGTCGGTGCGCGACCAGAAGCTGGCCCCGCCGCAAGTCTCGGCCGAAGTGCTGCGCAAGATGAAGAAGACCGCCGAGGACTACCTCGGCGAGCCGGTGACCGAAGCGGTCATCACCGTGCCGGCGTACTTCAACGACGCCCAGCGTCAGGCCACCAAGGACGCGGGCCGCATCGCCGGCCTGGAGGTCAAGCGCATCATCAACGAGCCGACCGCGGCCGCGCTGGCCTTCGGCATGGACAAGAACGAGAAGGGCGACCGCAAGATCGCGGTGTATGACCTCGGCGGCGGTACCTTCGACATCTCGATCATCGAGATCGCGGACGTCGACGGCGAGAAGCAGTTCGAAGTGCTGTCGACCAACGGCGACACCTTCCTCGGCGGCGAGGACTTCGACCAGCGCCTGATCGACTACATTATCGCCGAGTTCAAGAAGGAGCAGGGCGTCGACCTGTCCAAGGACGTGCTCGCGCTGCAGCGCCTGAAGGAAGCGGCCGAGAAGGCCAAGATCGAACTGTCGAGCTCGCAGCAGACGGAAATCAATCTGCCGTACATCACGGCCGACGCCTCGGGTCCGAAGCACTTGAACCTGAAGATCACGCGCGCCAAGTTCGAAGCGCTGGTCGAGGAACTGATCACGCGCACCATCGAACCGTGCCGCATCGCGATCAAGGACGCCGGCGTCAAGGTCAGCGATATCGACGACGTGATCCTGGTCGGCGGCATGACCCGCATGCCCAAGGTGCAGGAGCAGGTGCGCGAGTTCTTCGGCCGCGATGCCCGCAAGGACGTGAACCCGGATGAAGCCGTTGCGGTTGGCGCGGCGATCCAGGGCTCGGTGCTGTCCGGCGATCGCAAGGACGTGCTGCTGCTCGACGTGACCCCGCTGTCGCTGGGCATCGAGACGCTGGGCGGCGTGATGACCAAGATGATCAGCAAGAACACCACGATCCCGACCAAGCATGCGCAGGTGTTCTCGACGGCCGACGACAACCAGCCGGCGGTGACCATCAAGGTCTACCAGGGCGAGCGCGAGATGGCCAGCGGCAACAAGCTGCTGGGCGAGTTCAACCTGGAAGGCATCGCTCCGGCGCCGCGCGGCATGCCGCAGATCGAGGTGTCGTTCGACATCGACGCCAACGGCATCCTGCACGTCGGCGCCAAGGACAAGGCGACCGGCAAGGAAAACCGGATCACCATCAAGGCGAATTCGGGCCTGTCGGAAGAAGAGATCCAGCGCATGGTCAAGGACGCCGAGGCCAACGCCGAGGAAGACCGCAAGGCCCGCGAACTGGCCGACGCGCGCAACCAGGCCGACGCGCTGGTGCACTCGACCCGCAAGGCGCTGACCGAGTACGGCGACAAGCTGGAGTCGGGCGAGAAGGAAAAGATCGAGGCTGCGATCAAGGAACTGGAAGACGCCGCACGCGGCGGCGACAAGACCGAGATCGACGCCAAGGTCGCGACGCTGTCCGAGGTCAGCCAGAAGCTGGGCGAGAAGGTCTACGCCGACATGCAGGCCAAGGCCGGCGAAACCGGCGCGGCGGGGGCTGGTGCCGGCGCTGGCGCGGCCGGCGGTGCGCACGAAGCGCAGCCGCAGGACGACAACGTCGTGGATGCCGAGTTCAAGGAAGTCAACGACAAGAAGTAATGCGACGGACATGGGATGGCGCGGGCCTTGCGCCGGCGCCATGCCTGTCCCGACGCCGGGCGGCGGATATCGGACCAAGCGCGGACCTGCGGGCCGGCGCCGTCGGATTTCCCCGCTCGGCTTTTTGCTATTCGTCGACCGGCGCGCATGTGCGCACCGGTCGGCCAATCAGGGTTTGAGCCACCATGGCAAAACGTGACTACTACGAAGTGCTCGGGGTGGGCAAGAACGCGAGCGACGACGACATCAAGAAGGCGTATCGCAAGCTCGCGATGAAGTACCACCCGGACCGCAATCCGGACAGCAAGGATGCGGAGGAGAAATTCAAGGAGGCCAAGGAGGCCTACGAGATGCTCTCCGATCCCGAGAAGAAGGCGGCCTACGATCAGTACGGCCACGCGGGCGTTGACCCGAACATGGCGGGCGGCTTCGGCGGTGCCCAGGGCTACGGCGGTTTCGCCGAGGCCTTCGGCGATATCTTCGGCGACATCTTTGGCCAAGCGGCCGGCGGGCGGCAACGCGGCGGTCCGCAGGTCTATCGCGGCGCCGACCTGCGCTACAGCATGGAGATCACGCTCGAGCAGGCCGCGCACGGCCACGAGGCGCAGATCCGCGTGCCGCACTGGGACGATTGCGACCACTGCCACGGCAACGGCGCCGAGCCCGGCTCGCACGTCGAAACCTGCCCCACCTGCAAGGGCATAGGACAGGTGCGCGTGTCGCAGGGCTTCTTCACGATGCAGCAGACTTGCCCGAAGTGCCACGGCACCGGCAAGTACATCCCCAAGCCGTGCGTCAAATGCCACGGCCAGGGCAAGATCAAGACGCAGAAGACCCTCGAGGTCAAGATCCCGGCCGGCATCGACGAAGGCATGCGGATCCGCTCGACCGGCAATGGCGAACCCGGCATCAACGGCGGCCCTCCGGGCGACCTCTATGTCGAGGTCCATATCAAGCCGCACCCGGTGTTCGAGCGCGACGGCGACGACCTGCATTGCCAGATGCCGATCTCGTACGCCACCGCTGCGCTGGGCGGCGACCTCGAAGTGCCGACGCTGAATGGCAAGGCCAGCTTCCCGGTCCCGGAAGGCACCCAGACCGGCCGCACCTTCCGCCTGCGCGGCAAGGGCATCAAGGGCGTCCGCTCTGGCACGCCCGGCGACCTCTACGTGCACGTCAACGTCGAGACGCCGGTCAAGCTGACCGAGGCGCAGAAGGAACTGCTGCGCCAGTTCGATCGCTCGGTCCACGAAGGCGGCTCGCGGCATAGTCCGCAGGAGCAGTCCTGGTTGGATAAGGTCAAGAGCTTTTTTAGCTGAGTCGCGCTTCCCCGGGTGTGCGGGGAATGACAAAAAGCCGCGCCCTTGGTTGGGCGCGGCTTTTTTATTGGTGCGGGAGGTGTTGTGTGCCCGCTATGCCGACTGGGCCGTCATACGACGTTGCATAGAAGCTGCGAGCAGCTGCGGTCCGGCTTAGGTCGTCCGGTGCCCGTTTCCATCGTCTTCGGCTGCTGGGGTACCCAGTCGATCCTCTTCGGCTCCACGAAGCGGAAGGTTTTGACGTCCTGACGCCAGGTGCCATTGGGTTCGTAGTCAGGCGCAACTACATGGAAGATGTCGGCGAAGGCTTGCCTCATCGATTCCTCGTTGTCGAAGGGGCCGAGGACGTTCAGTGGAACGCCCTTCCTTTCGGCGGCGAGCAGGCGGAGCTTGTAGTGGTTTGTGGAAGTGTAGAAGTCGGGGCCTTGTTCCATATCGGCACAAATCAGCGGGATCTCCTTTTCCAATTGATGCTGAACGTCGCTCGGAGTCCTGATCAGCAAATCTTGCTTGTCGCAGTAGTAATGCTTTGCCCAAGGTGGAGCGGCAGGTAATACCGGTGCGCCTGGAAAATGACGTTGAAGGAAACGCCCCTTTGGGCCGGGCTCATACAACAGAGAAAAATCCTCCATATCAATCACGCCATTCAAAAGACCTGCCACGAGCACAATGTCGTGCCGCGAATGGTGCAATGGGAGTTTCTCAGCATCGCTCGCCGAAATTCCTAGACGCGTGAGGTGATGCGGCTTGATCCCATCGGGATGGTCGGTGTCTCTCCTGGTGTGTTGGACAAACAGGTCGAGGATGTCGAAAAACACCTTGCGAGTTATCTTATTGGCGGCGTACGCGGAGGCCACTAGTAAGATAGTTGGAATGCCCAGAAAATGTATGTGTGCGCCGTGCACAGCGAGATTCCGCGCTTTCAGCGTCTTCAGCATGTCGTTCTTTCCCACAGGGTCTGGATTCTGGGACTTACATGCATTCGTCACTCCATCGGCTGAATGATCGCTTGGCGCGATAGCGAATTGTCCTAAGCGCTTCGTATCTGAAGACGATGCATCGATGCAGGTACGCGCAATGAAGGCCGAGGCCCGACGCGCGTGATCCATGGGGTTTAACGTGTTCAAAGGTGACGAGCGGCTAGTGGAGGAGTGGAGCATGGTCTAATTCCTGGGATGGGATTGGGGAGCCGACTTGCGCTTGGACCTCGGAATGGGACGGGTTACGCAACTCGGGGGAATATGACGCACGGGCTGGCTTTTCTCGCGGCTGCACAAGCAACGTGGGGTTGGTTCCTTCAGATCCCGATGCGTCTGTCTCCTCCAAAGACTTCGGTGCGCGTGGAAAGATTCGAGCGTTGAACCACAGCAGCTCCGTCGACACGGATACCGTTCTGGTCTCCGTGAGCATCAAGCCACCGTGGAGGCCGATCTCTTCTTCGCGAAAGTCGCCCGTGTAGGCGCCGAATCCGCCAAGCTTGTAGTGCTCGTTCTTGGTCAGCAAACTCAAGCAGCGCTGCGCCACCGCGTAGCGATCACACAGGTCGCCAAACGGAAAGATGTCGCCGCTCAGTCCTTCTGCCAATGCCGTCCATGCGTTGAGCTCGGTGAGCTTGTCGTCCACCAGATATCGCCGGACCATGAAGGTCTGCCTGGAGTCCCGAGTGTGCAATCGCAGGTACTGCATGCACTTGTCGAGCTCCAGTTTCATCGCGTCAGGGGTCAGCGATTCGTTGTACGCACCCCATTGTTCTCGCACTTCCGGAATGTTCGAGTGTGCGATCAAGTCATCGACATTGCGAAAAACGATGTCCCACGCGAAAGTAGGCTGGGTGAGGCCATCCCTTGTTTCTCGCCGAATAAAATGTTGAGCGCCTCGTTCCCTGAAAGTTACTGTTGTACCCACCAGCTCGCCTGATGACAGGGCGCTCTTGAGATGGCTTGTGAGTTCACTTGGCAGCACGGTAGCGAGCACGCGCACTGCCGCACTGCAGCGGGAGCCGGCCCCAATGCCGTGAACCGCCACCCGCGTGGATCCGGTCCGGTCGACCCGCGTCTGGCGAGTCAGCAGATCGGTCTCCTTGCCCAGGCGTGCATTGAGAGCGCCCTGAAGAAGCCCTTCTTTTACCTTGAATCCAACACCGGCAGAAATGCCAGCATTGACGGATTCTGATGAGGTCTTGTTGTCAAAGACATTCAGGGCGAGTGCCCCCTTCAACAGGGGCTGAAAGCACTGGTAGCACAGCTCTCGAAGCGCGCGGTCACCTTTCGATGGATACGGCGCAGCAGCCAGGTCTTTCTCAATCTTGTTCGCCAATTTCTTGCCGAATACGACGTTGACGGCGTCCTGGCTAGTCTTTACCCAGTCTCTTGAGCCGGGGGTGGCCGGGGAACGTATGGCGATGCCGATCTCGGTACCATCTCGATCGACGTAGCTTGCGTCCACACCGACGTCCAGGGCGGTCGTCGTGGAGACGCTGATGCCGGCCCCGACCTGGCCGGTATCTCCCGTGGTCTCGCTGACGGTCATCGTCTGCCCACCGACGGAACTACTCAAGATGCCGAAGCTTCCCGTACGGGTGGTGGTACTCGCCTGCGAGAACGAGACGCTTATCGTGGGGGCGGGGCCGGCGAGGATGGCGGCGGCGCCGGCACCGATGCTGACGCTCGCCCCTGCACCCCCAGTCCTCGAAACGCTGCCCTTGGCACCGTTGCCGAGATTGGTGTCGATTCGATGACTTGCGATCTGTCGGAAATCTTCCCTGGTGCGCGGCGTCTCGGGGAGTACCACTCCGGCATCGGCCTTGTCGCGGCCGGCTCGCAGCATCGCGACGACCTGCCGGTATTCCTGGAAGCGGCGAGATATCTCAGTCGCTTCCATAGACACTCCCGGCCTTGCCGGGATCGCTTCCGGTGCCGTTGCACTCAGCACGCCGGCCTCCGCCGCCCATTCGTCAATCACGCCTAGATCGATTCGTGTAATGCCGCTCAATTCCGCTTCTATTTCTAGTCGATGCGGACGATTGGCTGGAACATCGATCAGGTCGCTGATGACGGCGCTCTTGAATGCATCCGTGACGGTATATGCGTGCAGACGCATGCCGAATTCAGTGGAGCACAGCCATTGCGTTAGAACAGCATATCGGACGAGGTAGGCTATTTGCTGCGCAGTCGTAATATCATCCTGCGCCGCCACATCGGATCGCTGCTCTGACTGGGGGGCTAAACTGGCTTTCGCATAACGTTGTTGCATGGCCGTCAAATGTTGGCGAATCCTCGACAGGAATATTTTGGTATCACCTTCATTGAGAAGTTGGCGAGTCAGCTTTTCAATGTCGCCGTCAGGGCAAAACTGCACCGCACTATCCATCTCAATGATCCGAATAACATTGTCAAGCTGGGTAAAAATTTGATTAAGTTCAACGTCTAACTCGGCGCCTGTTTCGCTTGGCAAATAAACCTTCCGTATTTGGTCTCCAAATACCAAAACATCCCGCAACAATGCCTCATGCTGAAGCAACGGAATCCCCGCCACCATCTTGAAATGCAACACCAGCAATCGTGTCATCCGGCCCATTGCCGTGTGGTAGTCCTGGCTCTGCTGCGTCACGGTTCTTCGGGTGACTGCCTGCGTCATCGGATCACCCAACGCCAAGGCAACGGGTGAATCGTCGGGCATCAGCTCGTTCTCGACACCCGTCAGCAGATCGACGCGCCTGCGCGGCAGCCACTCCAATACCAGCTTGTTGAGCAGGTGCTGAAATTGTGCGAGCAGGCCATCATCCAGGTCGTCGCGGAAGCCGTTACGCCACAAGGCGAGCGCCACGACTTCGTCTTTCGACAACGGTGCCGCCAAGGATGGCACCGAACCTGCGCCCTCCATCGCTCGGCGCTGGGCCTTCATCCATGCAGGATCGGCCAACGCGCGAATCTGCATCAGCTTGACGGCACCGATCAACGCGCGATACGCCAGCCGGTTTTCCCGTCGATGGTTTGCATCGGCCAGCATGGCCGCGGCATATTGGGCGGCGCCGATTGGATGTCCGGTCCAGGCCCGCAGGGCATCAAGTTCGCTTGCGATGTTGCCGTCGGCGTTTGCCGATCCACGGCGCGCGTCCTCTTGGCGGGCCGCATCACTACGGGAGCTCAAGTAATCGCACGCTTGAAGATAGATCCGCAATGCCGCTTGCCACTGTTCCACGACCGGCTCCGGCAAATCTGTGGGCCGGCCGATCAGCTCCAGGAGCATCTGAAGGCCAAGCTCGCAACGAGATAGCCGACGAGCGGCCTGCCAGCATTGAATCGCTGCCTCACTGTGGTCGCTCAACTGATGCCAAGAAGAGCCCAGCATGCCGAGCACCTCGGCTGCTTCCTGCGGTGACCGTTTCCGTGGCGTTTGTTCGGCACAGACGTGGGTCGAGATTGCGCATCCAAGCAACAGCAGCTTTGCGCGGGTAACAAGCGGCACGTGCGCACTGCCAGCATTGGCAACCGCAGCCCCCTGGACGCCAACCATGGCGAGCATCGTTTCATATAGCCGCGCAAATGCCTGCTGTGCGTCTTCGCCGGCGAGGTCGAAGGCTGCCGTGAGTTCCGTTCGGCAAGCCTCGTCATCCAATTCTGGCGCTGCTCCAGCCTGCAATTTCGTTGCTGGCCCAAAGAGCCGACAGAGCAAGCCATTTCGCCACGTGTAATCGCGTTCGCTCAGAGGCTTGCACGCTGTCGAAATCTTGATCTTGCCCGCCGGCCGCGTACCATGGTTTGCCAAATGCACGACGGCGTAGTTGGACTGGCCTTCCGTCGTTTTTTTACCGGGCGTCTGGATACTGACTGTTGGCGCCAGTACGCTCGGCGGCCCCTCCGCCTTCTCCTGCCCATCCGCAAATCCCGTCCAGCTTTCGACTGCCTTGCCGATCCGATAGGACCGGCTGCCTACACCGCGGAGTTGAAAAAAATCGGCAACTCGGTGAGTAAAGAACTCCTTGATGGCCTGGAAGAATCGCGTGGCGAGCGGGAGATCTTCGATATCGAGTCGGCAGACCTGAACGCCGAACTGGCCGGTTCTGGTGACCAGGTATTCGTGGCCCTCGACTTGTACATTCACATAGCCGATGTCGCCTTCACGAACCCGGAGCAGCGGTTCCTTCTCTGACCTTGGGACGGTGGCCAAGTCCTCGAGGCGCGCACACTTGATGGTAGATGTCCTGGCTCCCATCTCTCCCCCGTAGCGGTTTCAGTCCCGTGCGTCATGCACGGGGCGACGGTCCCGTTTTCTTTTTTCGCCATCACTGCGGACGGCATGGCGGCAACGATCCGCGCATTGGGCAGACCTCGCTATAAAAAACGGCGGAGAGTTGTTTTTGCTGGCAACGACAAAGACTGTGCGCTTGTGGGAAGGCGCGCGGACGGCGACGTCGAGCGGTGGTTGTCCCGCGAGCGAATTGCGAAGGCGGGTCCATCGCGGGCGATAATGTGGCCTCTCTTTTGTCTGCCGGCCCGAAGCCGCGCCCAAGGCGTTCCCTCACCCTGCTGCCCGATGTCCACGTTGTCCCCTAGCTCAGGCCATTCCGCTTCGTCCTTCCTGCCTCGGATCGACCCTGGCGCGCCGTTCGTCCTGCTCGACGAGGCCACGGGCGAGGGGACGACGTGCCGGCTCTATACCGGCTTCATGCGCATGGACGTCGTGCCGGCGGGTGCACTGGAGCATTTGGAGCCGAGCCTGAAAGACGGGTGGAGGGAAGGTTGGCATGCCTGCCTGTTCGCCCCTTACGAATTCGGCGCGCCCCTGGTTCGGGTGCCGACGCTGGCGCAGCCCAGTGCCGCCAATCCGTTTGCCGATGGCGGGATGCGCGTCCTGTGGTTCGCGTCCAAGACGGTGTGCGATGCGGCGAAGATCGGGCGCTGGCTCGATGAACATTGCGACACCACCGCGCCCGCCGGCGCGATGCAGGTCCGCTCGGATACCGACGAACGCAGCTTCCACGCGGCCATCGCCCGCATCCACGAATGGATCGAGGCTGGCGATACCTATCAGGTCAATTTCACGCAGCGCCTGCGCTTCGCATCCTTTGGCGATCCGATCGCTTTCTATCGGGACTTGCGCCGCGCGCAGCCGGTGCCGTATGGCGCGCTGGCCAGGCTGCCCGGCGATCACTGGGTGCTGTCGCTATCGCCCGAGCTGTTCTTCCGTCATGAGGGCGGCGGCAAGCTGGTGACCCGGCCGATGAAGGGCACCGCCTTGCGCAGCGGCGATGCGAAGCGCGATGCCGAAGCCGCGGCCGCACTGGCGGCGGACGACAAGAACCGGGCCGAGAACGTGATGATCGTCGACCTGCTGCGCAACGATCTCGGCAGGGTCGCGCAGCCGGGTACGGTGCAGGTGCCCGAACGCTTCGCCGTGCAGCCGTTCGGCCAGGTCCTGCAAATGACTTCGACGGTGACGGCCACCGCTCGCGCCGGGACCACGCTGGCCGGCCTGCTGGCCGCGCTGTTTCCGTGCGGCTCGATCACCGGTGCGCCGAAGCGCCGGACCATGGAGATCATCGCCGAGCTGGAGCGCGCCCCGCGCGGCCTCTATACCGGCGCGATCGGCTGGGTCGACGCGCCCGAACCGGGCGAAACGCTGGGACAGGCGGCCTTGTCCGTGGCGATCCGCACGCTGGTGCTCGGTCCGCGCCGCGACGACGGCCTGAGGGCAGGCGAAATGGGTGTCGGCAGCGGCATCGTGCACGACAGCGTTGCTGCCGACGAGTACGCCGAATGCGGCTGGAAGGCGCGCTTCCTGACGGGGCACGATCCGGGCTTCACGTTGATCGAGACGATGCGGGTGGAGCAGGGCCGCTGCCTGCGGCTAGATGCGCATCTGGCCCGGCTGCGTGCGTCAGCGGCGTGTTTCGGTTTTCGTTTCGATCAGCAAGCGGTGCGCGAGGCGATCGCGCGGGAGGCGGCAGCCCTCGCACAAGGTCCCGCGCGGCTACGGCTCACGCTGGACAAGGCCGGAACGCTGCGATGCACCTCCGGTGCGCTGGCCCCGTTGCCGCAAGGACCGGTGGGCCTGATCGTCGCCGACGTCGCCTTGCCTGTCGCCGATCCCTTGCGCCGGCACAAGACCAGCGCGCGCGACACCTTCGACGCCGGTTGGCGCGAAGCCGAGCGCATCGGCGCCTTCGACAGCCTGTTCTTCAACACGCGTGGCGAACTGCTGGAAGGGGGACGCAGCTCGGTCTTCGTGCGCGTCGACGGCCGCTGGCTGACGCCGCCGCTGTCGGCGGACATCCTGCCGGGCGTGATGCGTAACGAGGTGCTGCGCGATGGCGTTGGCTATCTCGGCGGAACGGTGGTCGAGAGCCCGATCACGCGCGAGATGCTGCTGCGCGCCGACGAACTGGCGATCGCCAACGCGCTGCGCGGCGTGCTGCCCGCCACGCTGCGCTTGCCCGCAGAAAAGCCCTAACGGTGATGGGTGTCGAGCCGCCCGTCGGTCAGCTTCCAGCGCACCACGCCGGGCAGATTGATCAGGTCGCGGTCGTGGCAGATCATCACCACGGTCCGCCCTTCGGCGGCAAGCTCGCGCACCAGGGCGATCACCTGTTCGCGCGCGTGGCCGTCCAGGTTCGAGGTCGGCTCGTCGAGCAGCAGCAGGTCCGGCTCGAGCACCTTGGCGCGGGCCAGCGCCACGCGCTGGATTTCGCCGCCGGACAGGCGGTCGGGCGCGGTGTCCTGGACATGCGTGATCCCGGCCCAGCCCAGCGCGGCGCCGACGCGGCGCGCGACCTCGTCGGCCGGCAGTCCGCGCGCATGCAGCCCGTAGGCGATGTTCTCGCGCACCGAGGTACGGAACAGGTAGGGATGCTGATGCATGTAGGCGATGCGCTGGCGCAGCGCGAGCGGCAGCGGATCGAGCGAGGCGCTGCACGGCCGGCCGTCGGTGCCGGTCCAGTCGACGGTGGCGCCGGGCGCGCGTTCGAGGCCGGCGATCATCCGCAGCAGCGTGGTCTTGCCGGCGCCGTTGACGCCGGTCAGCACCACCGCGGTGGCGCGCGGAAAGGCCAGCGCGTCGATATCGAACAGCGCTCGCGCGCCGATGCGGCGGCGCAGCCCGCGCACCACCAGCAGCGGCGGCGCCAGCGCGTCCCCGGCGGGGCGGTTCCGATCCGACTCCGGTGCATTCATCGGCGAAATCCTCCGGCGCCCTGCAACCACGCCAGCAGCACGTTGACCAGCAGCGCGAGGGCCACCAGCACGATGCCAAGCGCGATGCCCTGGGCGAATTCGCCCTTGCTGGTCTCCAGGGCGATCGCGGTGGTGATGGTACGGGTCGAGCCTTCGATATTGCCACCGATCATCAGCGCCGAGCCCACTTCCGCGATCACGCGGCCGAAGCCGGCGACCACCGCCGCCATCAGGCCGAAGCGCAGCTCGCGCAGTACGGTGAAGAAGGTGCGCCAGGCGCCGGCGCCCAGCACCCAGGCGGTCTCGCGCAGCCGCGCATCGGCGCCCTGCAGCGTCGACAGCGCGAACGCCAGCACCACCGGAAAGCCGATCACGGCCTGGCCGATCACCATGCCGGTGGGCGTGAACAGCAGCCCGAGGCTGCCCAGCGGCCCCTGGCGCGTCAGCAGCAGATAGAGGATCAGGCCGACCAGCACGGTCGGAAACGACAGGAAGGCCTGCGCCAGCACCACCACCAGCCGCCGGCCGGGGAAGTCATGGGTGGCGATCAGGTAGGCGGCGCCGATCGCCGGGGCGGTGGCGATCGCCAGCCCGGCGAAGGCGACCTTCAGCGAGGTCCAGACGATCTCCCACAGCGCGGGATCGCCGCCGGCGAGCAGCGCGAAGGCGGTCGCGGTGGCGGCGCCGATCTCCATCGGGCGGCGTCAGGCCGAGAAGGTGTGTTCGGGCGCGGGGAAGCTGCCGTCCTTGACCGCGGCGACATAGGCGCGGATCGCGGCCTCGATCGAGGTCTGGCCTTCCATGAAGTTGCGCACGAACTTCGCCTTGCGGCCGGGATAGATGTTCAGCATGTCTTGCAGCACCAGCACCTGGCCCGAGCAATCCACGCCGGCGCCGATGCCGATGGTCGGAATCTCCAGCTGGCTGGTCACGGTGGCGGCCAGCGCGGCCGGCACCGCTTCCATCACGATCAGCTGGGCGCCGGCGCTTTGCAGCGCCTCGGCGTCGCGGCGCAGCTGGGCCGCGCTCGCGTCGGTCTTGCCCTGCACCTTGAAGCCGCCGAAGGCATGCACCGACTGCGGCGTCAGCCCGATATGCGCGCACACCGGAATGCTGCGCTCGACCAGGAAGCGGACGGTCGGCGCCAGCCATTCGCCGCCTTCGAGCTTGACCATCTGCGCGCCGGCGCGCATCAGCGTCACGGCGCTGGCGAAGGCCTGCTCGGGCGTGCCGTAGGTGCCGAAGGGCAGGTCGGTGACGACCAGCGCGGTCTGGTTGCCGCGCGCCACGCATTCGGTGTGGTACGCCATTTGTTCCAGCGTGACGGGCAGCGTGGTCTGCTGGCCCTGCATCACGTTGCCCAGCGAATCGCCGATCAGGATCACCTCGACGCCGCAGTGGTCGAGCAGCGCGGCAAAGCTCGAGTCGTACGCGGTCAGCATCACGATCTTTTCGCCGGCGGCGCGCATCGCCTGCAGCTTGGGGATCGTGATGGACTTGCGGGAGGGTTCCAGGAGATAGCTCATCGTTGTGCCTCGGAGGTCCGCTGGCCGGCGCCCGGAACGGGCGGGGCTGTCAGCTGCGGAAGATGAAATAGACGGCACCGACCATGCACAGCGCCGCCCACACGTAGTCCCACTTGAAGCTTTGCTGCATGTACAGCAGCGAGAACGGCACGAACACCGTCAGCGTGATCGCTTCCTGCAGGATCTTCAGTTGCGCCAGCGAGATGCCATGCTGGAAACCGATCCGGTTGGCCGGCACCTGCAGCAGGTACTCGAACAGCGCGATGCCCCAGCTGACGATCGCCGCGATATACCAGGGGCGGCTGCCCAGGTCCTTCAGGTGGCCGTACCACGCGAAGGTCATGAACACATTGGACAGCGTCAGCAGGCCGGCAGTCAGGAAGAACGGGGAGATTCCGCTTGGCGCGTACATTGGCAGAAGGAAACTTTGTCGATGCGCTGGCCCGCGACCGCGGGCAGATGGTCGGCCGCGCGGCCCAGGCCCGGAATCACCAGCTCGGGTTCGAGCTCGAGCAGCGGCACCAGCGTGAACGCGCGCGCCGCGACGCGCGGATGCGGTACGGTCAGTTGCGCGCCGTCATGCATTTCGTCGCCGAACACCAGCAGGTCCAGGTCCAGCGTGCGCGGCGCATTGCGAAAGGGCCGCTCGCGGCCGAACTGGTCTTCGATATGGTGGCAGATGACCAGCAGCTGGGCGGCCGTGAAGCTGGTCTCCAGCTTGACCACCGCGTTGTAGTAATCGTCGCCGCCGGCATCGACCGGCGCGCTGCGATACAGCGAGGATCGCGCCACGATCCGGATGCCGACCTGCTGCGCCAGGCAGACGATGGCATCCTTGACGGCTTGTCTTGCGTCGCCCAGATTGGCGCCGATGCCGATGAAGGCCAGTGTCATTCGGTTTCCTCCGGCTGGCCGCGCGCGCCGCCTTGCTGGTCGGCTGCCGCGTCCGTCTCATCCCGGGGGGAAACTTTATCCGATTTCCGCGCCGGCCGCCGACGGCGCTTCTTGCGCGCCGGACCCTCGCTGCCGGCGGTGCCGGAGGCGCGTGCCGCTTCGATCAGATTCTCGCGGCCTTCGGAGTCGGCGTTCTGGAAGTCCAGCCACCAGGTCGCCAGTTCGGCCGGCATCTCACCGGCCTCGCAGCGCAGCTGCAGGAAGTCGAAGCCGGCGCGGAAGCGCGGCGATTCCAGCAGGCGGAACGGCATGCGGCCGACGCGTTTCTCGAAGCGCGGCTGCATGCCCCAGATGTCGCGCATGTCGGTGACGAAGCGGCGCTGGATGGCCAGCTGGCCGGTCTGCCGCTCGAGCACGTCGTCCATCGCCGTATTGAGCGCCGCGATCGGATGCTCGCCGCCTTCGCGCAGCGACTTCCAGCGCTGCAGCACGTGGTGCCACAGCAGCGCGGCGAACAGGAAGCCCGGCGAAACCGGCTTGCCGGCCTGCACGCGGCGGTCGGTGTTGTCCAGCGCCAGCTGCACGAAGCGCTGGCCCAGCGGCTGTTCGATCGCGACGTCGAGCAGCGGCAGCAGGCCCTTGTGCAGGCCGGCCTTGCGCAGCTCCTGCAGCGAGGCCCAGGCGTGGCCCGACATCAGCAGCTTGAGCATCTCGTCGAACAGGCGCGCGCTCGGCACGTTGTGGATCAGCGAGGCCAGGTCGGCGATCGGCTGGCGCGTGGCCTCGTCGATGTCGAAGCCGGTCTTGGCGGCGAACCGCACCACGCGCAGCATCCGCACCGGGTCCTCGCGATAGCGGGTGACCGGATCGCCGATCATCCGCAGCGTGCGCGCCCGCATGTCTTCCATGCCGTGGTGGTAGTCGTGCACGGTCTGCTCGGCCGGGTCGTAGTACATCGCATTGATGGTGAAATCGCGCCGTTCGGCGTCCTCCGCCTGCGAGCCCCAGACGTTGTCGCGCAGCACCCGGCCGGAGGCGTCGATCGCGTGGGTCTTGTTGTCCAGTTCGGCGCGCTTGAGCCGGCGGCCTTCGGGCAGCGTTTCGCTGGCCACCGCGTCGACCAGCGCGCGAAAGGTCGACACCTCGATGATTTCCTGCTCGCGCCCGCCGTAGAAGGTCACGTGCACGATCTGGAAGCGCCGGCCGATGATGCGCGAGCGGCGGAACAGCGCCTGCACCTGGTCGGGCGTGGCGTTGGTCGCCACGTCGAAGTCCTTGGGCTTGATGCCGAGCAGCAGGTCGCGCACCGCGCCGCCGACGATGAAGGCCTGGTAGCCGGCCTGCTGCAGCGTGCTGGTGACCTTGACCGCGTTGCGCGACAGCAGCGTGGGATCGATCTGGTGCTCGTCGGCGCTGATGATGCGCGGTGTGTGGGCGCGGCCGAGGCGTCGCTGCTTGGGCCCGGGCTTGCCCAGCAGCCGGTTGATAAGCTTCTTGATCACGTCAGAACAGGTCCATGATGCGCCAGCCGGCCGCGGCGGCATGATGGCGGAGGCGCTCGTCCGGGTTGGTGGCGATCGGCTCGGTGACCTTGGCCAAGAGCGGCAGGTCGTTCATCGAATCGCTGTAGAAAGTGGTGGTGGCGAAGTCCTGCCAGCGCGCGCCCTGTTCCTTCAGCCAGGCCTCGACGCGGGCGATCTTGCCTTCGCGGAAGCTCGGAATGCCGAACACTTCGCCGGTGTAGGCGCTCTCGGCCAGGCCGTCGGCGGTGGCGGGTTCGGTGGCGATCAGGTGCTTGATGCCGAAGGCGGCGGCGATCGGCGCGGTGACGAAGCTGTTGGTCGCCGTGACGATGGCGCACAGGTCGCCGGCGTCCAGATGCTTGTAGACCAGCGCGCGCGCCTGCGGCGTGATGGCCGGCTCGATCACTTCGTGCATGAACTGCTGGCGCCAGGCGTTCAGGCGCTCGCGCGGATGGGCCGCCAGGGGGGCCAGCGCGAACTTCAGGAAGGCCTGGATATCGAGGGTGCCGGCCTTGTAGTGGCCGTAGAACTCGTCGTTCTTGCGACGATAGGTTTCCTCGTCGACCACGCCAAGACGGACCAGAAAGCGGCCCCATTCGTGGTCGCTGTCGGTCGGGATCAGGGTGTGGTCGAGGTCGAACAATGCCAGATTCATGGGCGGCGATTTTACCTTAAGGGGATGACGGCCGGCTTGGCGGCCGATTGCAGGGAGCGTGCCAAGGGGCGGGCCGGGTGCGAGCCGGTGTTTGGGGCCGCTGCGCGGGCCGGCGTGTGGGCCGGTGTGTAGGGCTTCCGGCCGGCCCGCGCGCTATTCACGGAGCTCGGCGAACATTTCGCGCAGCAGTGGCAGCGTCACCGCCCGCTTGCGTTCGAGCGAATAGGTATCGAGCGCGTCCAGCAGCGCCATCAGGCTGGGCATGTCGCGATAGTGGCGCGTCACCAGCCAGTGCGGGATTTCGGGGGACAGCTGCAGCCCGCGCTCGCGCGCGGCCTGCACCAGCGCGGCCATCTTGTCGTCGTCCGACAGCGGCGCGAGCTGGTAGACCAGGCCCCAGCCGAGCCGCGTGCGCAGGTCCTCGCGCACCGGCATGGTGACCGGGGCCAGGCTGCCGGCCACCACCAGCGCGGTGCGCACGTGCGCGCGCACCTCGTTATACAGGGAAAACACCGCGATCTGGCGGGCCTCGTCGAGCAGGTCGACGTCGTCGACCGTGTACAGCTGGCAGCTCGGATCGAAGATGAAATCGGCCAGCGCGTGGTGCGGGCTCAGATAGCGGCAGCGCAGGCCGGCATGGGGGCCGGCGTCGCACAGCGCGTGCAGCAGATGGGTGCGGCCCGAGCCGGTCTCGCCCCACAGATAGATCAGCCGGTCGGCGGCGCGCTCCTGCGCCACCGCGCCCGGCAGTTCGCGCAGCCGCTGCACCGGCTCGCGGTTGGCCGACACGAAGAAGTTCTCGAAGGTCGATGGCGGCGGGCTGCCCAGTTCGAGCGACAGTTGCTTGGGGCGCGGAGACATGGCGTATCGATTACTTCCGGTAGAGGTCGCTTGTCACATACAGCCGCCGCAACTGGCGGGCGCCGACCAGCAGGACCGCGCAGGTCGGCAGCGCCAGCAGCACGCCGAAGAAGCCGAACAGCTGCCCGAAGGCCAGCAGCGCGAAAATCACCACCAGCGGATGCAGCCCGATCCGGTCGCCCACCAGGCGCGGCGTCAGATAGAAGCTCTCGACGAACTGGCCGATGCCGTAGACCAGGGCGACCGCGCCCAGCCCGTACAGATTGCCGAACTGCAGCAGCGCCGCGACGATCGCCAGCGCCAGGCCGAAGCCGAAGCCGATATAGGGGATGAAGACCGCCAGGCCGGTGAACACGCCGATCGGGATCGCGATCTCGAAGCCGGCGATGGTCAGGCCGATCGAATACAAGGCGGCCAGGATCAGCATCACCACGATCTGCCCGCGCAGATACTGCGACAGCAGCGCGTCGGTCTCGGCGGTCAGCTCGCGCACCTTGGGCACCCAGCGGCGCGGCACCAGGCCCTCGATGCGGCGCATCACCATGTGCCAGTCCATCAGCAGATAGAACATGACGATCGGCACCAGCAGCGCCAGCCCGCCATAGGTGATCAGCGCGGTGCCGGAGACGCGCACATAGGTCAGCAGCACCGCCAGCAGGTCCTCCGGGCTGGCGGCGAAGCGCTCCGACATCATGCGGCGCAGCCCCGGGAAGTCGAAGCGCACGCGCACGCCGAGTTCGGACAAGCGCGGGGCCACCACCGAGTTGAGTTTCTTCAGCAGTTCGGGCAGCTGCTCGCGCAACTGCGGAATCTCGCGCTGGAGCACGGCGATGACCAGCAGCACCAGCAACACCACGACGACGATCAGCAGCAGGATCATCAGCGAGACGGCAATCACCCGGGGCACCTTGTGCCGCTGCAGCCAGTCGACGCCGGGGTTCAGGATGTAGGCGAAGATGAACGCGAACAGGAAGGGCGACAGCACCGGCGCCAGCGCCAGCAGCGTGGCGAACAGCGCGACGCCGAGCGCGACCCAGAGCAGAATGCGCTTGGCCTCGTGGGACAGCAGGGGGGCGTTCATCGGGACAGTGGGGGAAAGACCGGTAAAAAGAGACCAGCTGAAAGAGACCAGCAAAAGGAAAGCCGAGGACGCGCGGCAAGCGCGGGTCGTCGCCCGGCGGCGGCGGGTTTGCACGGCACAAGCCGATGCAACTGGAAGCCGACACCCGGTATCCGTTAAAATCGCGATTCTACTGGACTCGCGACCCGCCAACCGGCGCCGCGAGGGCCGCATTCCTCACTTGTGCGTGGTCCGACGCGTGATCCGACTCGCCCGAGTGTCGTCATTTCCACCATCCAGGACCCGCAGAATTCCATGAGCGCAGCCCCCACTTCCGGCCAGGCAGGCCTTTCGTACCGCGATGCCGGCGTTGACATCGATGCGGGCGACGCGCTCGTCGACCGTATCAAGCCCTTCGCCAAGCGCACCATGCGCGAGGGCGTGATGGCCGGCATCGGGGGCTTCGGCGCGCTGTTCGAGTTGTCGCGCAAGTTCAAGGAGCCGGTGCTGGTGTCCGGCACGGACGGCGTCGGCACCAAGCTGAAGCTGGCCTTCCAGCTGAACCGCCACGACACCGTGGGCCAGGATCTGGTCGCGATGAGCGTCAACGACATCCTGGTGCAGGGCGCCGAGCCGCTGTTCTTCCTCGACTATTTCGCCTGCGGCAAGCTGGACGTCGATACCGCCGCCACCGTGATCCAGGGCATCGCCCATGGCTGCGAACTGGCCGGCTGCGCGCTGATCGGCGGCGAGACCGCGGAAATGCCGAGCATGTACCCGGACGGCGAATACGATCTGGCCGGCTTCGCGGTCGGCGCGGTCGAGAAGAGCCGCATCATCGACGGGACCACCATCGTGCCGGGCGATGTGGTGCTGGGCCTGGCCTCGTCTGGCGCGCATTCGAACGGCTATTCGCTGGTGCGCAAGATCATCGAGGTCGCCAAGCCGGACCTGGAGGCCGATTTCCACGGCCAGCGCCTGCAGGACGCCATCATGGCGCCGACGCGCATCTACGTGAAGCCGCTGCTGTCGCTGATCGAGACGCTCCCGGTCAAGGGCATGGCCCACATCACCGGTGGCGGCCTGACCGAGAACGTGCCGCGCGTGCTGCCCAAGGAAGTCACCGCGGTGCTGCAGCGCGATGCCTGGACGCTGCCGCCGCTGTTCCAGTGGCTGCAGGCCCAGGGCCGCGTCGCCGACGACGAGATGCACCGCGTGTTCAACTGCGGCATCGGCATGGTGGTGATCGTGGCCAAGGAAGACGCCGAACGCGCGATCCGGCATCTGCAGGCCGCCGGCGAGGCGGTGTGGCAGATCGGCGAGATCCGCGAGCGCGAGGAGGGGCAGGCGCCGACCGTGGTGATCTGACCACGGTGGTCTGATCCTCCCGGCGTTGGGACAAAAAAACAGGCGGATGCTTTGGCATCCGCCTGTTTTTGTTTGGGCGCGTCGCTGCCCGTGTCGAGGCAGGCCGGCTTGTCCAGGCCCGTTTGTTCAAGCCCGCTTGTTCACGCCCGCTTCTTCAAGCCCGTTTGTTCAAGCCCGCTTGTTCATGCCCGCGCCGTCAGGCTGACTTCCCCGCCATCGCCGTCAACGCCTCGCCGGTAACCCGGCAGATGCGCCAGTCCGGCAGCACGCTGGCGCCCATCGCGCGATAGAAGTCGATCGACGGCGTGTTCCAGTCCAGCACCGTCCATTCGAAACGGCCGCAGCCGCGCTCGACCGCCAGTCCCGCCAGATGGATCAGCAGGGCCTTGCCGATGCCGTGGCCGCGCCAGGCCGGCTCGACATACAGGTCCTCCAGATAGAGGCCGGGCTTGGCCAGGAACGTCGAGTAGTTATGGAAGAACAGCGCGAAGCCGATCGCGCGCGGGCCTTCGGGCGTGGGCACCTCGGCCAGCACGGCCTCGGCCAGCGGGCGCGCGCCGAACAGCGTCCGGCTCAGTTTCTCGGGCGTGGCCTCGACCAGATGGGTCAGCTTTTCGTACTCGGCGAGCTCGGCGATCAGGCGCAGCAGCGTGTCGCAGTCGTCGGCGGTGGCGGGGCGCAGCGTGAAGGCGGTGGCGGTCATGGCGGCGGAATTTGAATGTAGTAGCCCGGACGGGACGAGGCCGCGATTATCGCGCGCTCGCCGTGCCGTCGGCTACGGGCCCGGCTGCGCCAGCCGCGCGACCTGGTCGACATAGTCCGGCGCCAGGCAATCGACCACCAGCCGCTCGGGCGTCGAGCGCAGCCACGTCAGCTGCCGCTTGCACAGCTGGCGCGTCGCCGCGATGCCGCGCTCGCGCATCGTGGCGAAGTCGCAGAGGCCGTCCAGATATTCCCAGACCTGCCGGTAGCCGACGCAGCGGATCGATGGCAGTCCCGGATGCAGGTCGCCGCGTGCCCGCAGGCGTTCGACCTCGTCCAGCAGCCCGCCGGCGA
>NZ_JCBAJO010000055.1:0-23862 GCF_059772245.1 Cupriavidus sp. R6-3 | reverse complement strand
TCGGTTGCGGCTTGGGCTGCGGCGTCGGCTTGGTGACCTTGACCTGCTTGGGCGGGGTCTCCGGTTTCGGCGTCGGCTTGGGCGGCTCCGGCGCCGGCTGCTGCGGCGGTTCCAGCGGAATGATACGGGCGATGATTTCGGGCGCGATCACCGCTTCGGTCATCTTGCGCGCGAGCCCACTCTGGATCAGATACAGCAGGGCGGCGTGGAAAAGCAGAACGGCAAGCGTGATCTTCAGGAAACGTTGATCGAACATGTGAGACAACAAATTTCGGCTAACCGGCGTTGCAGGCGCGGCCTTCCGCCCGAAGGCGGCTACGGTGTGTCGGGCGCGAGCGGCGCGGCGATTCGGCTGGTCTGCAGCCGTCCCAGCAATCTATTTACGGCGAAACAGCACCAGCGAAATACCGCAACCAACCAGCAGGCTAATCAGCAGTTCCATGATAAACGCTCCTTCAAAGTCAAAGCCCGGGGGAGCGCCACTCTCTGGCAGCGTGTCAGCGCGTGAGTATAAACGATAATGATTCCTATTTGTCGGCCTTCTCGCCACATAACCCTGCAGGAGAGCGGGTCGGCCTGGCGGCGCCGTGCGGGGTCGCCCCGACTAACTGCGCCCGGCAAAGCGAGCTAGCATACGAAAAAGGGGGCCGGTGAACTGGCAGGCGGCCCGCACGACAAAGGGTAAAGCAGGCGGAACAGCAGGCGATCGAGGTCAGTAAAAGAGCACGCGGCAGGAACAGCGGCAAAGCAGGCCGAGAACCAAGCGAAAAAAACGGCGAAGGAAGCGGCGGCGACGGTCCTCCGTCGCTCGTCCGGGACGAGGAGCCTTGCCCATGGATTTCACCCGCAGCATCGACGAGGACCGGCCGGCGCTGTTGCGCGCGGCCCCCGGGGCGGGCGCCACCACGGCGCTCGACTGGATGTGCGCCCAGTTCGCGCTGCGCGTGGTTTGCGCGCTCGGACCGCGTTTCAATCTGCGCAGCAATATCAACGACGTGCTGACGGTCAGCGCGCAGGAGCTGGTGTGGCCCTACGGCGTGGTGATGCGCGTGCAGCGGTTCCTCGCCGCGCGCTGCGCCGACATGCCGGCCTGGCGCGGCGCGGGCCGGCTGACTCCCGAGGAATTTCTCGAGCGGCACGGCCAGTGGAACAGCGCCTTCGACGAAGGGGCCCTGTTCTATTACCTGGACGAGTACGTCAAGCACCATGCCAAGGACATGTTCACCGTGTTCGAGGTCTCGGCCGCCGCGCTGGCGGCCCGGCTCGACGGCGAGCGCGTGCTGCTGGTCCGCAATATCGACATGCTCAGCCATGTGCTGGACCTGCCCGACCACGAGCGCAAGCTGCTGCTCTTCGCCGCGCTGGCCAAGTACAAGCGCGACCTGCGCGCGGTGATGGTCGACTGCAAGGTCGCGCACAGCCAGGAAGCCTTCCAGATCCTGGCCGGGCTCACCGGTGCCGCGCCGGCCCAGGTGGCGGCGTCGCTGCGGCCGGGCTCGCGGCTCGAGACGCTGAACCTGATCGAGCAGCCGCTGCCCGAAAACAGCGTGACCGATCTGGGCGACCTGATGCGGCTGTCGGACCGGCTGCTGCATGTGCTGCTCGGCAACTACGCCGACGAGGCCGAGATGATGGCGGTGTTCACGCGCCCGGCCGCGCCGCCGACGCTGTCGAGCACCGACTACCCCCATGTCGAGAGCGACGCCCGCTATCTGACCGCGCTGCTGGCCAACGCCACGCGCCAGCATGCCGAGGGCGTCAACGTGCTGATCTACGGGCCGCCCGGCACCGGCAAGACCGAGTTCGCGCGGCTGCTGGCGCGCGAGGCCGGCTGCGAGCTGTACGAGGTCGACTGCCTGGACCGCGACGGCAACAGCCTGTCGGGCAAGGACCGCTATCGCTCGCTGCAGGTCTCGCAGGCCTTCCTGCGCGGCCGCGCCAATACCGCGCTGCTGTTCGACGAAGTCGAGGACGTGTTCCCCGGCTCGGCGCGCGAGCTGATGAGCCTGTTCGGGCAGGAGGACACGCGTGCCTCGGTCAACGGCAAGGCCTGGGTCAACCAGACGCTCGAGCGCAATCCGGTGCCCGTGATCTGGATCTCCAACTCGATCCGGCAGATCGATCCCGCCTATCTGCGCCGCTTCCAGTTCCATCTGGAGCTGCGCATTCCGCCGCCTCAGGTGCGCGAGAACATCATCCGCAAGCACCTTGGCGGACTGGCGGTCGACGATGCCTTTATCGCGTCGCTGGCGGCGCGCCGCACGCTGACGCCGGCGCAGGTGCAATCGGCCGCGCGCTTCGTGCAGCTGGCCCAGCCCGGCATCGGCGAACCGGTCGAGACGCTGATCCTGCGCCAGCTCGAACACGCCGACCGCGCGATGGGACTGCGGCCCGAAGCGGAGACGCGGCCGGTGGTCACGCATTACCGGCTCGATCGGCTCAATCTGGAAACGCGCTATCGGGTCGAGCGGATCATCCAGGCGCTGCAGGCGCGGCGACGCGGCACGCTGTGTTTCTACGGCCCCCCGGGCACCGGCAAGACCGCCCTGGCCGAGCATATCGCCGCCGCGCTGGAGCTGCCGCTGATGATCCGGCGCGCTTCGGACCTGATGAGCAAGTACGTCGGCGAGACCGAGCAGCAGATCGCGGCGATGTTCGCGCGCGCCGAGGAAGACGGCGCGGTGCTGCTGCTCGACGAGGCCGACAGCTTCATGCAGAGCCGCCAGCAGGCGGTGCGCAATTACGAGGTGTCCGAGGTCAACGAGATGCTGCAGGGGATGGAGCGGTTCAACGGCATCTTCGTCTGCACCACCAATCTGTTCGACCGGCTCGACGAGGCCGCCTTGCGCCGCTTCTCCTTCAAGATCCGCTTCATGCCGCTGCTGCCGGCGCAGCGCGAATCGATGTTCGTCGACGAGGCGCTCGATGGGGACGCGTCCGCGCTGGACGATGCGATGCGGCGCGAACTGGCGGCGCTCGACGGCCTGACGCCGGGCGACTTCGCCACCGTCAAGCGGCAATGCGCGTTGCTGGGCGAAGCGCTGACGCCGGACGAATTCCTTGCCCAGCTGCGCCAGGAGCATGCGGTCAAGCCGGAGGTGCGGGAGCGTCGTCCGCTGGGCTTCGTGCGTTGATGTTGGGCAGGAGGGCGGGCAACGAGGCCCGCAACATGGCTGGCAACGAAGCAGGCAATGAAGCTGGCAACGAGGCTCGCAAAAAAGCAGCGGCGAGGCTCGCAACGAAGCAGGCACCAGCAGGGCAAGCAGCGCCCTGCCGTACCATCACAGCGAAATCGGCGCCGGTTCGATAACTACCGTTTCGGCCGCGGCATCGACATGCAGCAGCGCGCGCGCCATCCTGCGCAGATGTTCGGCGTCGCTGGTGGTGCAGTAGCGCGCCACCGCGATCGGATTCGCGCCAGGTTCGATGCCCGTATTCCCGCCCATCCCGGCGTCCGCCGCCAGGCCGTGTTCGGCCAGCTTGCGCTGCAATTGCCGCGCGACCGCGACGCCGGTATCGATCAGCGTCATCCGCTCGCCGATCAGGTCGCGCACGGTCTCGCTCAGGAAGGGATAGTGGGTGCAGCCGAGCACCAGCGTATCGGCGCCGGCTTCGAGCATCGGCGCCAGGCAGGTCTGCAGCCGTTCGCGAACCAGCGGCCCGTCGACATCGCCTTGCTCGATGCGCGCCACCAGTCCGCCGCCGGGCTGGCAGACGAAGCGGCACTGGTCCTCCAGCGAGTGCAGCAGCCGCGCGAACTTGTCGCTGGCCAACGTATTGGCGGTGGCGAGCACGCCGACCACCTTGCTGCGGCTGGCCGCGACCGCCGGCTTCAATCCGGGTTCGACACCGACGATGGGCAAGGGCAGGCGTTCGCGCAGCGCCTGGATGCCGTGCGCGGTGGCCGTATTGCAGGCCACCACCAGCGCCTTGCAGCCCTGCGCCGCCAGCCATTCGCAGGCCTGCAGCGTGCGCGCCTGCACGAAGGCCTGCGGCTTGTCGCCATAGGGCGCATAGCGCGAGTCGGCGAGATAGAGCAGGGTTTCGTGCGGCAGCAGCGCGCGGACCTCGCGCAGCACGGACAGGCCGCCGAGGCCGGAATCGAAGATGCCGATGGGGGACGGGGACACGGGAGGGCGGTGTGTGCTCCCTCTCCCGTGCGGGAGAGGGCTGGGGAGAGAACAGGGGCGGTGAATCGTACCGGGCGATCGCGAACCGCTATCGCCCGGCAACCACCGACCTTAGACCGCCGCGACCGGGATCTTGCCGATCCTGGCCTGCCATTCGGCGGGGCCGGTCTTGTGCACCGAGGTACCGCTGCTGTCGACCGCCACCGTCACCGGCATGTCCTTGACGTCGAACTCGTAGATCGCTTCCATGCCGAGGTCTTCGAAGGCCAGCACCTTGGCGCCGCGGATTGCCTTCGACACCAGGTAGGCCGCGCCGCCGACCGCCATCAGGTAGGCCGACTTGTGCTTCTGGATCGATTCGATCGCCACCGGGCCGCGCTCGGCCTTGCCGATCATCGCGATCAGGCCGGTCTGCGACAGCATGGTCTCGGTGAACTTGTCCATCCGCGTGGCGGTAGTGGGGCCGGCCGGGCCGACGACCTCGTCGCGCACCGGATCGACCGGACCGACGTAGTAGATCACGCGGTTGGTGAAGTCGATCGGCAGCTTCTCGCCCTTGGCCAGCATGTCGGCGATGCGCTTGTGCGCGGCGTCGCGGCCGGTCAGCATCTTGCCATTCAGCAGCAGCGTCTGGCCCGGCTTCCACGAGGCGACTTCCTCGGGCGTCAGGGTGTTCAGATCGACGCGCCTGGACGTCTCGGTGTTCGGCGCCCACTCGACCTGCGGCCACTGCGACAGGTCCGGCGCTTCCAGCTTCGCCGGGCCGCTGCCGTCCAGCGTGAAATGCACGTGGCGGGTCGCCGCGCAGTTCGGGATCATCGCCACCGGCTTGGAGGCCGCGTGCGTCGGCGCGGCCATGATCTTGACGTCCAGCACGGTGGCCAGGCCGCCCAGGCCCTGCGCGCCGATGCCCAGCGCATTGACCTTCTCGTACAGCTCGACGCGCAGTTCCTCGATCCAGTCCTTCGGGCCGCGGGCGATGATGTCCTGGATGTCGATCGATTCCATCAACGATTCCTTGGCCATCACCATCGCCTTCTCGGCGGTGCCGCCGATGCCGATGCCCAGCATGCCGGGCGGGCACCAGCCCGCGCCCATGGTCGGCACGGTCTTCAGCACCCAGTCGACGATCGAGTCGGACGGGTTCAGCATCACGAACTTGGACTTGTTCTCCGAGCCGCCACCCTTGGCCGCGACCTGGATGTCGACCTTGTCGCCCGGCACGATCTCGTAGTGGATCACGGCCGGCGTGTTGTCCTTGGTGTTCTTGCGGCCGCCTTCGGGCGGATTGACGATCGAGGCGCGCAGCACGTTGTCGGGATGGGTGTAGCCCCGGCGCACGCCTTCATTGATCATGTCGGTCAGGCTCATGGTGGCGCCGTCCCAGCGCACGTCCATGCCGACCTTGACGAAGACGGTCACGATGCCGGTGTCCTGGCAGATCGGGCGCTTGCCTTCGGCGCACATGCGGCTGTTGGTCAGAATCTGCGCGATCGCATCCTTGGCCGCGGGACTTTGCTCCAGCTCGTAGGCACGGCCCAGGCTGGTGATGTAGTCCATCGGGTGGTAGTAGCTGATGTACTGCAGGGAGTCGGCGACGCTCTGGATCAGGTCTTCTTGCTTGATGACGGTCATGTCTTGTGGGGGAGGGCAGTCGGACAAAAGCTGACGAAAATTCCGCCCGGAATCATACACCCCCTCGCAGGACCCGTCCCGGCGGCCGGCCGGCGGTCCGGCATGGAATGTGACGTAAATTCCATATCATGCGCGAAAGAGCCGCGAGATGCCGCGACATGGCGGCGCATGAAAAAACCGCGGCCGGGAGCCGCGGTCTTCGAGGGCTGGCGCAGTGCCGGCGTCGCGGCCGGCACTGCGGGAGGCCGCCGGGGCGGGTCAGAGCCCCCGATCCTGCAGCGCCGGATGCGAGTGCGTGATCATCTTGTCGACCCACGCCATCGCGATCGCCGAGAACAGGAAGGCGACGTGGATCACCACCTGCCACATGATCGTATGGGTGTCGCGCTGACCCGCGTCGATGAAGGTCTTGAGCAGGTGGATCGACGAGATGCCGATCAGCGCCATCGACAGCTTGACCTTGAGCACGCCGGCATTGACGTGGTCCAGCCATTCCGGCTCGTCCGGATGGTTGTCGATGCCCAGCCGCGACACGAAGGTCTCGTAGCCGCCGACGATCACCATGATCAGCAGGTTGGAGATCATCACCACGTCGATCAGGCCCAGCACCACCAGCATGATCTTGTTCTCGTCGTACTCGGTGACGTGGGCCAGCAGATGCCAGACCTCCATCAGGAAGTGATAGACGTAGACGCCTTGCGCGACGATCAGGCCCAGATACAGCGGCAGCTGCAGCCAGCGCGAGGCGAAGATCAGACGGGGAATCGGCCGCATCCGTTGCGGCTCCGGCGATAAGTTCGATGCCATGGTCCTTGCGTAGGGGGTTGCCTGGGGGTGCCCAGGGATTGCGTGAGAGGTTACGAAAGAGCTTGCATGGAAACGTTGCGCTGCCGGTGCGGCAGCACGACGTGCCGGCCGGCGCCCCGATCGAGGTTCGGGGCGGCGCCCCGGTCAGCGGCCGCGGGATTGTACCGTGGCGCCGTGGCCGGTCCCGATGCGGGCGGTCTCGTCGCCGTTGCCTTCGCCGCTGTCCTCCCGTACGGCCGCCGCGCGCGCCAGCCTGCCCGGCCAGCTCGCCAGCGCGATGCCCGCCAGCACGCAGACCAGCGCGACACCGTGCGCCCAGCCCGGCGTCTCGCCGAGGAACACGATGCCGTAGAGCGCCGCCGCGATCGGCAGCACCGAGGTGAACACGCCGGCCAGCTGCGCCGGCACATGGCGGATGCCCTTCATCCACAGCCAGAACGAGAACACGCTGGCCGACAGCGCGTACCACAGCACCATGGCCCACACATGCAACGGCACGGTCGTCGCATCGAAGTCGAGCAGCGGCACCAGCCCGAGCGGCAGCATCAGCAGGCCGCCGATCAGGTGCGTATAGGCGCAGATCTCGATCGCGGCCAGCGTCTGCGCCAGCCGCTTGGACAGGATCACGTAGATCGACTCGCAGACCACCGCGCCCATCACCATCAGGTTGCCGAGCAGCGCATCGCTGCCGCCGCCGCCGTGGTGGCCGCCCCGCGCGATATTGAGCACCGCAATGCCGGCCACCGCCAGCAGCACCGACAGCACGGTGCGGCGCGACAGCCGTTCGCGCAGCACCAGCCACGACAGGATCGCCACGGTCGCGGGAATGGTGCTGGTGATGACGCCGGCGGACATCGCGCTGGTCAGCCGCACGCCGCCCAGCATCAGCAGCGTGAACAGGAAGGTCCCGAAGAAGGCCTGCAGGAACAGGTTGAACCACTCGCGGCGGGACACGCGGCGCATGCGCGCGGGCCGATACCACGGAGACAGGCAGACGATGGCGACCACGAAGCGCAGCAGCGCGAACAGCAGGATCGGCACATGGGCCACGATCGCCTTGCCGAGGCCGACATTGCTGCCGACCAGCGCCATCGAGGCGGCCAGCAGCAGGGCATTCAGGGGAAGGGAAGGGGGCACGGGATCGGTCTTCGGTGGCACTGCGCGCGGTCGGCTGCAGCGGTCGTCAGCGGACCGCAGCGCGCGCCGCCGCACGCGCCGGGCGATTATAGCTGTGCTAGCCTTAAGGCTTAGGCTTCACATGCGGACGCCATGCGCGCAACGCCAAGCCGGCACCATTGCTGCATCGCAATGCGCCTTCGGCCAGCACGACCGGAAAGGACGGGAACGGACAGCAAGGGAACAGCGTCAGGTTGCAGTAAGCCGCGCAGCGTAGCGTTGCGGCAAAAGTATCGAAGCCATACCGGCCTTTCAGGAGACGAGCTATGTCCGCCATCGAATCGGTGATGCAAGAGCATCGCGTATTCCCCCCACCCGAATCGTTCGCCAAGAGCGCAGCCATTTCCGGCATGGACACCTACCGTGCGCTGTGCGAAGAGGCCGAGCGCGACTACGAAGGCTTCTGGGCGCGCCATGCCCGCGAGCAGCTGGTCTGGGCCAAGCCCTTCACCAAGGTGCTGAACGAGAGCAACGCGCCGTTCTACAAGTGGTTCGAGGACGGCCAGCTGAACGCCTCGTACAACTGCCTGGAGCGCAATCTCGAGAACGGCAACGCCGACAAGGTCGCGATCGTGTTCGAGGCCGACGACGGCACGGTCACCCGGGTCACCTATCGCGAGCTGCATGCGCGCGTGTGCCAGCTGGCCAATGGCCTGAAGGCGCTGGGCATCGGCAAGGGCGACCGCGTCGTGATCTACATGCCGATGTCGATCGAGGGCGTCTGCGCGATGCAGGCCTGCGCCCGCATCGGCGCCACCCATTCGGTCGTGTTCGGCGGCTTCTCCGCCAAGTCGCTGCAGGAGCGGCTGGTCGACGTCGGCGCGGTGGCGCTGCTGACCGCCGACGAGCAGATGCGCGGCGGCAAGGCGCTGCCGCTGAAGGCGATCGCCGACGAGGCGCTGGCGCTGGGCGGCTGCGAGGCGGTCAAGCACGTGGTGGTCTATCGCCGCACCGGCGGCAAGGTCAACTGGGTAGAAGGCCGCGACCGCTGGCTCGACGAGGTCTGCGCGGGCCAGCCGGAGACCTGCGAGGCCGAGCCGGTCGATGCCGAGCATCCGCTGTTCGTGCTGTACACCTCGGGCTCGACCGGCAAGCCCAAGGGCGTGCAGCACAGCACCGGCGGCTATCTGCTGTGGGCATTGATGACGATGAAATGGACCTTCGACATCAAGCCCGACGACCTGTACTGGTGTACCGCCGACATCGGCTGGGTCACCGGCCACACCTATATCGCCTACGGCCCGCTGGCCGCGGGGGCGACCCAGCTGATGTTCGAGGGCATCCCGACCTATCCGAACGCCGGCCGCTTCTGGGACATGATCGCGCGCCACAAGGTCAGCGTGTTCTACACCGCGCCGACGGCGATCCGTTCGCTGATCAAGGCCGCCGAGGCCGACCAGGCCGTGCATCCGAAGCAGTACGACCTGTCGAGCCTGCGCCTGCTGGGCACCGTCGGCGAGCCGATCAATCCGGAAGCGTGGATGTGGTACCACGAGAATATCGGCCGCGGCCGCTGCCCGATCGTCGATACCTTCTGGCAGACCGAGACCGGCGGCCACATGATCACGCCGCTGCCGGGAGCGACGCCGCTGGTGCCGGGCTCGTGCACGCTGCCGCTGCCCGGCATCATGGCCGCGGTGGTCGACGAGACCGGCCAGGACGTGCCCAACGGCAGCGGCGGCATCCTGGTGGTCAAGCGTCCGTGGCCGGCGATGATCCGCACCATCTGGGGCGATCCGGAGCGCTTCAGGAAGAGCTATTTCCCGGCCGAGCTGGGCGGCAAGCTTTATCTCGCCGGCGACGGCGCGGTGCGCGACAAGGAGACCGGCTACTTCACCATCATGGGCCGCATCGACGACGTGCTGAACGTGTCGGGCCACCGCATGGGCACGATGGAGATCGAGTCGGCGCTGGTGGCCAATCCGATCGTCGCCGAGGCCGCGGTGGTCGGCCGTCCCGATGACACCACCGGCGAGGCCATCTGCGCCTTCGTGGTGCTCAAGCGCGCGCGTCCGAACGACGAGGAGGCCGTGCAGATCGCCAACGAGCTGCGCAACTGGGTCGCCAAGGAGATCGGGCCGATCGCCAAGCCGAAGGACATCCGCTTCGGCGACAACCTGCCGAAGACGCGCTCGGGCAAGATCATGCGCCGCCTGCTGCGGTCGCTGGCCAAGAACGAGGAAATCACGCAGGACACCTCCACGCTGGAGAACCCGGCGATCCTCGAACAGCTGCGGCAGGCCAAGTAAGACCCGCCGCGCGAAGCGGGCGCCATTGCCGCGGCGCCCGCTTCGCGTTTGATCGCCGCCTTCCTCGCTCCCGATTCCGCTCCCGCCCATGGCCCAAGCCCAGTCGCGCTTTCGCCGCCGGCTGCTGCTGTACTACGGCCTGTTCACGCTCGGACTGTTCGGCTTCATCGGCATGATGGGGCTGCTCGAGCGATCCAATGCCGACGCGCTCTGGCTCGGCTACGTCTTCCTCTTCATCACCATCGCGATCTATGCCTGCATCGGGCTGATCTGCCGCACCGCGGACCTGCACGAATACTATGTCGCGGGCCGGCGCGTGCCCGCGATGTTCAACGGCATGGCGATCGCCGCCGACTGGATGAGCGCGGCGTCCTTCATCGGCCTGGCTGGCATCCTGTTCGCCTCGGGCTACGAGGGGCTGGCCTATGTGATGGGCTGGACCGGCGGCTACTGCCTGGTGGCCTTCCTGCTTGCGCCGTATCTGCGCAAGTACGGCGGCTACACGATTCCCGATTTCCTCGCCGCGCGCTACGGCAACGGCAAGCCGGGCGGCAACCTGCCGGTGCGCGGCATCGCGGTGCTGGCCGCCTCGCTGTGTTCCTTCGTCTATCTGGTCGCGCAGATCCAGGGCGTCGGGCTGGTGGTCACGCGCTTCATCGGCGTCGACTTCGCCGTCGGCGTGTTCTTCGGCCTCGCCGGCATCCTGGTCTGTTCCTTTCTCGGCGGCATGCGCGCGGTGACCTGGACGCAGGTGGCGCAGTACATCGTGATGATCGTCGCCTTCCTGACCACGGTGTCGATGATCGCGTGGAAGCATCACGGCGAGGCGGTGCCGCAGCTGGGCTACGGCACGGTGCTGACCGATGTCGCGCAGCGCGAGCGCGAGCTGCTGCGCGATCCGGGCGAGCTCGCCGTGCGCGAACACTACCGGCAGCAGGCGATCGAGCTGCAGGAGCGCATCGCGCGGCTGCCGCAGTCCTTCGACGAGGTGCGCGACGGGCTCAATGCGCGGCTGCTGGAGCTGCGCGCCCGCAATGCGCCGCTGCGCGAGATCAAGGCGGTCGAGCGCGAGCGCGCCGACTATCCGGCGGACCCGGCCGCGGCCCTGCAGCAATGGACGCAGCAGCGCGAGGACGCGCTGGCGCGCAGCCAGCCGCCGGTGCCGGCCACCGAGCCCTATCCGTCGCCATCCGAGGCCGAGCGCAAGACCGAGCGGTTGAACTTCGTGCTGCTGACCTTCTGCCTGATGCTCGGTACCGCCAGCCTGCCCCATATCCTGACGCGGCTCTACACCACGCCGTCGGTCAAGGAGAGCCGCAATTCGGTGGCCTGGGCGGTGTTCTTCATCGCGCTGCTGTACGTCAGCGCGCCCACGCTGGCGGCGCTGGTCAAGTACCAGTTCCTACATCATCTGGTGGGCACACCCTATGCCGATCTGCCGGCGTGGGTCATGCAATGGCGGCGCATCGACCCGCCGGTGTTCGGCATCCGCGACGTCAATGGCGACGGCATCGTGCAGTGGGCCGAGGTGATGATCCAGCCCGACATGATCGTGCTGGCCGCGCCGGAAATCGCCGGACTGCCGTACGTGATTTCCGGGCTCGTCGCCGCCGGCGCGCTGGCCGCGGCGCTGTCGACCGCCGACGGGCTGCTGCTGACGATCGCCAACGCGCTGTCGCACGACGTCTTCTATCACATGGTCGATCGCGGCGCGAGCCAGCAGCGGCGCGTGACCACCGCCAAGATACTGCTGCTTGGCGTGGCCCTGTTCGCGGCCTACGTGACCTCGCTGCGGCCCGGCAACATCCTGTTCCTGGTCGGCGCGGCGTTCTCGCTGGCGGCGTCCAGCTTCTTCCCGGTGCTGGTGCTGGCGATCTTCTGGAAGCGCACCACCGCGGCCGGCGCTTTCGCCGGCATGCTGGCAGGGCTGTCGGTGTCGATCTACTACATCTTCGTCAACTACCCGTTCTTCACGCGGATGACCGGCATCTTCGGCGACCGCTGGTTCGGCGTCGATCCGATCGCCTCGGGCGCCTTCGGCGTGCCGGCGGGGTTTGCGGTCGCCATCGTGGTAAGCCTGCTGACGCGGCGCAATGCGCCGGTGATCGACCGGCTGGTGACCTATCTGCGCAAGGGCTAGCGCTCGCGCAGTGCCTCCGCGGCGCGGTTCAGCGGCTTGACCAGGTAGTCCATCACGGTGCGGCGGCCGGTGCGGATCTCCGCGGTCGCCACCATGCCCGGCAGGATCGGATGGCGCTTGCCGTCCTTCGTCTCCAGGAACGCATGCTGGGTCAGCACGTAGACGCGGTAGTAGTAGATGCGCCGGTCGACCTGGTCCTCGATGGTGTCGGGCGAGATGCGGTCCACCCTGGCCGGCAGCGTGCCGTAGATCGACGGCTCGAACGCGGTGATCTTGACCGTGGCCTCCTGGTTCGGATGGATGAAGGCGATGTCGCGCGGCGACAGCCGCGCCTCGATCAGCAGCTGGTCGCCCAGCGGCACGATTTCCATCAGCACGCCGCCCGGCGTGATCACGCCCCCGATGGTCGAGACGCGGATGTCCTTGACGATGCCGCGCGCGGGCGAGGTGATCGCCGTGCGCCGCAGCTGGTCGGCGCGTCCCTCGCGCACCTTCAGCAACGGGCCCAGGTCCGCCATCGTCTTGGCGTAATCGGCTTTCAGCGCGACGTAGTACTCGCTCTGCGTCGAATCGAGCTTGGTGGCGAACTCGGCCACCTTCTGCCGCAGCCGCAGGATCTCCACCTCGTTGGTGGCGCCGGTGCGCAGCAGCGGCAGCGCGATCTGCAGCTCCTGTTCGGCCAGGCGCAACTGCTGGCGCAGATTGGCGAGGTTCTCGCGGAAGGCGCGGCGGTTGGCGATGAACAGTTGCCGCTCGCGCTCGACCACGGCGGTGTCGCGCGCCAGCTCGGCGGGGAAGACGACGGCGTCGGCGTCGTTCATCTCCGCATGCAGCCGCGCGGCGCGCGCCTGCAGCGCGGCGATGCGCTCCAGCGTCTCCTCCATCGACGAGCGCGCCTGCACCGGGTCCAGCGTGGCCAGCTGCTGGCCGGCCTCGACCACGTCGCCTTCGCGCACCGCCAGTTCGGCCAGGATGCCGCCCTCCAGGCTCTGGATGATCTGGCCCTTGGAGGCCGGCGTCACCTTGCCTTCGCCGACCGCCACCTCGTCCAGGCTGGCGAAGGCGGACCACAGCAGGAAGGCTGCGATCGCGCCGATGCCCAGCCACAGCAGCAGGCGCGCGCCGCCGGCGCCGTCCTCGAATCGTGCACGCATCGAGATCTTGTTCATGGGGCTACTCCGCGGCCGGGACCGCGTGGGCGGGCGCCGGCGACGATGGTTGCGCGGATGGTTGTGTCGGCGGTTGGGCCGATGCCGCCGGCCGTGGCGGCGCCGTGCGCTTGAGCGCGGCCAGCACCTCGTCCTTCGGCCCGTCGCGCACGATGCGCCCGCGGTCGACCACGATGATGCGGTCGACCAGCGACAGCACCGGATAGCGATGCGTCGCTACGATCAGCGTGCGCCGGCCCATCCATTGCCGCATCCGTTCGATCACCGCGAGCTCGGTGCCCTCGTCCAGCGAAGCGGTCGGCTCGTCCAGCAGCAGCACCTGCGGGTCGCGCAGGAAGGTGCGGGCGAGGACCAGTACCTGCTTCTGGCCGCCGGACAGGCCAAGCCCGTTCTCGCGGATGCGCAGGTCCAGCCCGTGCGGCTGGTTCAGCAGCAACTGGTCGGCGCAGGCAATGCGCAGCGCGCGCAGCAGCTGCTCGTCGGCGGCCAGCGGATTGGCGATCAAGAGGTTGTCGCGCAGCGTGCCGTAGAAGGGGCTCGATTCCTGCAGCACGCTGCCGATGTCGCGGCGGATGTCGGCGACATCGATCAGTTCCATCGGCGTGTCATCGAGCACGATGCGGCCCTGCGTCGGCGAGGCCAGCCCGCCCGCGAGCCGCAGCAGCGTCGACTTGCCGGCGCCGACGCGCCCCAGGATCGCGATGCGCTCGCCCGGCGCGATGCGCAGCTGCGGAATCGTCAGCACCGGCCTTTCCTGCGGATCGAAGCTGAAGGCCACGTTCTCGAAGCGATAGCCGCCGCGCAGCACGGGCTTGTGATAGGCGTCCTTGTCGGGATCGTGGTCCACCGGCAGCCGCAGCAGCTCGTCCAGCGCCTTCTTGCCGACGCGCGCATTCTGGATGCGGCCCAGTACCGCCGGAATCTGCGCCAGCGGCGCGATGGTGCGGCTGGTCAGGATCGAGCAGGCCAGCACCGCGCCAAAGGAGAGATTGCCGTCGAGGATGCCGTAGACGCCGGCGATCACCACGCCGACATAGGCGATCTGCTGCACCGTCTGCGACACGTTGACCAGCAGCCCGGCGATGAAGCGCTGCTTCAGCCCGATCTCGCCGTTGACGTGGTTGGCCTGGTCCCACAGCCCGCGAAAGCGTGGCTCGGCCTGCAGCGACTTGATGTCCTCGGCGCGGTAGATCGATTCCATCAGGATCGCATTGCGCAGCGCGGCCTCGGCCATCCCTTCGCGCGACAGCCGGGCCAGCGGTATCTGCGCCAGCAGCCCCGGCAGGATCAGCAGCGGAATCGCCGCCAGCGGAATCACCACCAGCCAGCCGCCCAGCACCCAGATGATGAACAGGAAGGCGGCGACGAAGGGCAGGTCGATCAGCACGCCCAGCGTGCTCGAGGTCAGCAGCTCGCGCAGCTGTTCGAGGTCGCGCAGCTGCGCGATCAGCGTGCCGGGCGAGCGCGGCCGCGCATCGTTGCGGATATCGAGCACGCGGGCGAAGAACATCGCCGACAGCTTCATGTCGACGCGCTTGCCGAAATGATCGGTGATGGAGACGCGCGCTGTGCGGATCAGCAGCTCCAGCGCGAGGGCGAGCGCCACGCCCGAAGCCAGCACCCACAGCGTATGGAGCGAGCGCGCCGGCACCACGCGGTCCCACACCTGCATCGCGAACAGCGAGGTGCCGACCGCCAGCAGGTTGCCGAACAGCGAGCCCAGGCCGAGGTCCAGCATGGTGCGCCAGTGCGCGGTGAAGATGCCGGTCAGCCACGAGTCCGGCGCCGCGCGCAGATAGGCATCGAGCCGGTCGCCGCGGCGAGCGGTGCGCGCCTGCACCAGCAGCAGCTGGCCGCTCGCCTCGCGCGCCAGCGCGTCCAGCGTCAGGCTGCGCTCGACCGGCTTGCCGTCGAGCGGCAGCAGCAACGTGGCCACGCCGTTGACCACGGCGATCACCATGCCGACCTGCTGGCCCAGCGGCACCAGCACCGGCAGCATCACCGGCGACAGCGAGGCCGGCGGCAGCTCGACGAATTGCGCGGACAGACCGGCCGATGCGGCCAGCTCGACGATGGCGGTGTCGCTCTGCTGCTCGCCGCGCCCGACCCACGCCGCGGCATTGCGCAGCTGCTCGGGCGAGGCCTGCACGTTGAGCCGCCGCGCGGCGAGCAGCATCGCATCGATCCACGGCTGCAGCGTGGCATCGGCCTCGGGCTCGGCATGCTGCGGCGCGGGCGCTGGCGGTGGCGGTGGCGTTTGCGATGGCATTTGCGGTGGCGCTGACGCTGGCGTGTGCGGGGACTGCCCGGCGGCCTGCGCCAGCGCGCTCAACGGAGTGGGGTCATTCATCGCGTGCGCCTTCCTGCTGCCGCAGCAGCTCCACGAACTTGCCGACCGCGGCATACGCCTTGATGCGGGCGCGGATGCCGTCGGCCATGGCGTTGATCCATTCTTCCTCGGCGAGGAAGATCTCGCGGTCGCGCGTGATCACCTCGGTCAGCGAGCGCTTGTTCAGCATGTATTCCTGCCAGTACAGATTGCGCGACGAGCGCGACAGCTCGATCACGTTGCGGTAGCTGGCGAGCCGCGCGGCCGCGCCTTCCGCTTCGGTCTGCGCCGCGTACAGCGCGGTGCGCGTGCGCAGCCGCTGGTTTTCCAGCGCATCGGCGGCGGCGCGCTCCTGCGCCTGCGCGGCGGCGATGCGGTGCTGGGCGAGCCGGCCCAGCGAGAAGTCGCCGCGGATCGACAGGCCGACCCAGGTGTCGTCGTTGGCGTTGGCGCGTCCGGTCGACAGCGAGCGGCTGACGCCGACGCTGACCGAGGGATAGCGCTCGGCCTTGGCCAGATCGACGTTGGCGGCGGCCGCATCGACCGCCGCGCGTGCCGCCAGCACCGACGGCGTGTCGTCGATCTGGTCGTCGCGTCCGCCCCCGCCGTCGCGCGTGATCCGCTCGATCACGCCGCCGGTGTTGGCCAGGTCCGCCACCTGCTGCGGACGCGCGCCGATCAGCTCGGCCAGCTTGGTGGCCGCCACATCGAAGCGGTTGCGGGCCTTCAGCACCTCGGCGCTGGCGCGTAGCGTGGCTACCTCCGCCAGGTCCCGGTCGGACGACACCGACAGTCCCGCGCGCACGCGCTCGCCGATGCGGGCGCGCGTTTCGTTCATCGATTCCACCTGCCGTTGCGCGGCCGCGATCACGGCCTGGCTGGCGGCCAGTTCGACGAAGGTGTCGGCGGTATTGGCCGCCACCGTCTCGACGGTATCGGCGAGCTGATGCTGGCTCTTGCCCAGATTGGCGTCGGCCGCCGAGACCTTGCTGCGGGTGCGGCCGAAGTCGTATAGCAGCTGGCTGGCGCCGACCGAGGCGCGCGAGCCGAGATCGTTGCCGCCGCTGCCGAAGCTGCCGCCATAGCCGGGCTGCACGCCGTATTCGATCTTCGGATACCAGGCGGCCTTGGCCACGGAGATTTCGGAGAGGTTTTGCGTAACCACCGCGTTGGCGCGGCTGATGTCGGGATGGCGCGCGATCGCGATGCCGACCGCGTTGCGCAGCGTCAGGCCGTCGAGGGCGATGCGTTGCGGTGCCGGGGGGCCCGGCATGCCGGCCGAGCTTGCCGGGGCCGTGGACGTCGAAGCGGTATAGGGCGCGGCCGACGCCGGCCCGGAGCAGGGCAGCACCAGCAAGGTCAGCGCGGCCAGCGCGGCCGGCGCAGTAAAGGCGGACAGCGTCGCCGACGAGGGCGTAATGCGCAGCGTGTACCCGGCGGGAAGCCGGGAAAGGAGCGCGCGCTGCCGGGTCCGCGCTCCGTTGGCAAAGAGGGCCACGATGGATCTCAACAATGTCGGTTTCACGAAATCACCACGCTTCGCGGTGAAGGCTTTGACATGTGGCCACGCATCGGTCGCGAGGCAGCGTCGCGGCCGACGGGGTATTGCAGGGTGGATCGATGCGGTGGGGCGGGTCTCCTTGTCGTGGTGTGAATGCGGTGAGAGCGCGGCGAGAAAGCGTCTGGCGAAGCGGGCGGCGGAACGGGGGGACCGCCGCCCGCTTCGCTCAGACGAGAACCTGGCGATTGGCCAGCAGCGTCTCCAGATCGGTGTTGACGTTGGTCAGCGTGACCAGCGTCTCCGAGCCGAAGGCGGCGCCGGTACCGTCGCGGTCGATATGGATGACCGTATTGGTGCCGTCGTTGGTGACGCTGAGGTAGTCGCCGATGTTGTCGCCGTCGTCGATCGTCGCCACGCCGTTGACGTAGTGCGCCGGGCCATCGCCGTCGCCGGTGTAGCCGACCAGCAGGCTCGACAGGTCGATCACGTCGGATGCCGCCTGGCCCGGCGCGGTCCCCACCGTGAAGTCGGTGATGACGTCGCTGCCGTTGCCACCGGTACCGTCGTTGGCGGTGACCTCGTACAGGAACACGTCGCCGCCCGCGCCGCCGCTCATCGTGTCGTTGCCGGCGCCGCCGATCAGCAGGTCGTTGCCGTTGCCGCCGTTCAGCGTGTCGTTGCCCGCGCCGCCGCGCAGCAGGTCGTTGCCGTCGCCGCCGTTCAGCGTGTCGTCGCCGGCGTAGCCGTACAGGCGATCGCTGTTGCCGGTGCCATCGACCGTGTCGGCGGACGAGGTGCCTTCGACGATCGCGGTGGACTGGCTCGAGCCGAGCAGGCCGGCGAGTACCTCGGCGCTGGCGAGCTGGGTGGCGTTGGCGGTATCGGTCAACCCGGTGGTGTCGGTCGCGGTGATCGTGAAGTTCGACAGCAGGTCCAGGCTGACGCCCAGCAGCCCGCCTTCGATCGTCACCGAGCCGAGCAGCTCGTTGAGCCGCAGCGTATCGATCGGCCCGCCGTCGGCGGAAGTGATCGTCAGCGTCGACACTGCCGCGATCACGCCCAGGATGCCCGGGTCGTGCAGCGGAACCACGTTGATGCCCAGCTCCGCGGCAAGCTCGGCGTTGTATCCCAGCCGCTGCAGCGGCAGGCCGATCAGGCCGCCGTAGCGCAGCACCACCTGCTGGATGTTGTTGTTGTAGTCGCTCGCGCCGAACACCTGCTGCGAGCTCAGGTCGATCAGGCCCAGCACATTGGCGTCGACGATGCCGAGCAGCCCGCCCGATTCCTGCGCCGACACCTCCGGAGCGACATTGGTGGAGATCGTGAAGGTCTGCGTGTCGCTGCTCGCGCCGATATTGCCGGCGGCATCGATCAGCCGCACCGTCACCGAGTGGTTGCCGTCGGCGAACTGGTGATTGGGTGCCGACCACGACCAGCTGGTGCCGTTGACAGTGGCCTGCGTCCAGGTGGTGCCGCCGTCGTAGCTGACCTCGACGCGGTCGCCGTCGGCCAGCGGAGCGCTGAGCGTTCCCGAGAAGGTCGGCGCGGTATCGCCGGTGGTCCAGTCGCCCGCGGTGCCCGTGTCGTCCGTCATGCCGGTGATGGCGAGCGTCGCGGCCGGTGCCGCGGTATCGATGGTCAGATCGAAGGCCGTGCTGCTGCCGCTGGCATTGCCCGCCGCGTCGGTGGCGACCGCCGTCAGCGAATAGCTGCCGTCGGCCAGCGCCGTGGTCGGCGTGAAGGACCAGTTGCCGGTGCCATCGGCGGTCGCCGTGCCGACCAGCGTGGTGCCGTTGAAGATGCGCACGGTGCTGTTGGCCTCGGCTGTGCCCGCGATGGTCGGCGTGCCATCGTTGGTGCTGCCGCCGGAGGTCAGCGGGCCGCTGACCGGGTCGACATCATCGGTCACGCTGACGATGACCGGCACGCTTGGCGCCACGGCGTCGACCGTCGCGCTGCCCGGCGCGCTGGTGTTGCCGGCGGCGTCGGTGGCGGTGGCGCTGACGACGGTACCGTCGGCCAGCGGGGCGGTCGGCGTATAGGTCCAGTTGCCACTGCCGTCGGCGGTAACGGTGGCATCGGGCGTGCCGTCGCCATTGGTGTCGATCGCGATCGTGCTGTCGGCCTCGGCGGTGCCTTCGATCACCGTGCCGTTGGTCGGCGCGATGACCGGCGCGGCCGGCGGCACGGCATCCACGGTCGCGGTGGCCGGCGCGCTGGTGTTGCCGACGGCATCGCGTGCCGTGACGCTGACGACGGTGCCGTCGGGGAGCGCGGTCGGCGGCGTATAGGTCCAGTTACCGCCGCCGTCGGCCGTGACCGTGGCCTCGGGCGTGCCGTCGCCATTGGTGTCGATGTCGACGGTGCTGTTCGCTTCGGCGGTGCCCTCGAGCAGCGTGCCATCGGTCGGTGCGATGGTCGGCACGCCCGGCGGCAGCGCATCGACCGTGGTGGTCGCCGGGGCGCTGACGTTGCCGGCGGCATCGCTTGCCGTGACGTTGACCACGGTGCCGTCGGCCAGCGGAGTAGTCGGCGTATAGGTCCAGTTGCCGCTGCCGTCGGCCGTCACCGTGGCGTCGGCGGTGCCGTCGCCGTCGGTGTCGATATTGACGGTGCTGTTCGCATCCGCCGTGCCTTGCAGCAGCGTGCCGTCGGTGGGCTGGACCGTCGGCGTGCCCGGCGCCACCGCATCGACGGTGGCGCTGCCTGGCGCGCTGGTGTTGCCGGCGGCGTCGGTGGCGGTGGCGCTGACGACGGTGCCGTCGGCCAGCGGGGCGGTCGGCGTATAGGTCCAGTTGCCACTGCCGTCGGCGGTAACGGTGGCATCGGGCGTGCCGTCGCCATTGGTGTCGATCGCGATCGTGCTGTTGGCCTCGGCGGTGCCTTCGATCACCGTGCCGTTGGTCGGCGCGATGACCGGCGCGGCCGGTGCGACCGAATCGATGGCGATGGTGGCCGGTGCGCTGGCGTTGCCGGCGGCATCGGTCGCCGTCACGCTGATGGTCGTGCCATCGGCGATCGGCGTCGTCGGCGCATAGCTCCAGTTGCCGCTGCCATCGGCGGTCACGGTGGCATCGGGCGTGCCGTCGCCATCGGTGTCGATGGCGATGCTGCTGTTGGCCTCCGCGGTGCCGGCGATGGTGCCGCCATTGGCTGTGGTGATGACCGGGGCGGCCGGCGGAGCGGTGTCGACCGTGAAGTCGAACGCGCCGCTGGCCGGGCTGATGTTGCCCGCCGCGTCGGTGGCGACTGCCGTCAGCGAGTAGCTGCCGTCTGCCAGCGGCGAGGTCGGCGAGAACGTCCAGTTGCCGGTGCCGTCGGCGGTTGCCGTGCCGATCAGCGTGGTGCCGTTGAAGATCTGCACCGTGCTGTTGGCTTCCGCGGTGCCGGCGATCGTCGGCGTGGCGTCGTTGGTGCTGTCGCCGGAGGTCAGCGGCGCCGAGACCGGATCGGCGTCATCGACGACCGATGTGATGGCAGGGGCTGCGGGTGCCGCCGCATCGACCGTGGCGGTGGCCGGTGCGCTGGTATTGCCGGCGGCATCGGTGGCCGTGACGGTAACGACGGTGCCGTCGGGCAGCGGCGTAGTCGGCGTATAGGACCAGTTGCCGGTGCCGTCGGCGGTGACCGTGGCGTCGGGCGTGCCGTCGCCGTTGGTGTCGATGTTGACGGTGCTGTCAGCCTCCGCGGTGCCTTCGAGGACCGAGCCGTTGCTCGGCTCGATCGTCGGCACGGCGGGAGCGGCGGCATCGACGGTGGCGGTGGCCGGGGTGCTGGTATTGCCCGCGGCATCGGTGGCCGTGACGCTGACGACCGTGCCGTCGGCCAGCGGGGTCGCCGGCGTGTAGGTCCAGTTGCCGGCGCCATCGGCGGTGACCGTGGCATCGGGCGTGCCGTCGCCATTGGTATCGATACGGACGGTGCTGTTGGCTTCGGCGGTGCCCTCGAGCTGGATGCCGTTGGTCGGCGCGATGGTCGGCGTGCCCGGGGGCAGGGCATCGACCGTCGCGGTGGCAGGAGTGCTCGCGTTGCCGGCGGCATCGGTGGCGGTCACGCTGACCGTCGTGCCGTCGGCAAGCGGCACGCCCGGCGAGAAGCTCCAGTTGCCGCTGCCATCGGCGGTCACGGTGCCGTCCGGCGTGCCGTCGCCATTGGTGTCGATCGCGATGCTGCTGAAGGGGTCGGCCGTGCCCGTGATGGTGTCGGCGCTGGCCAGCAGGATGACCGGAGCGGCGGGCGCGGCGGTATCGACGGTGAAGTCGAAGGCGGCGCTGGCCGGGCTGGTGTTGCCCGCCGCGTCGGTGGCGACTGCCGTCAGCGAGTAGCTGCCGTCGGCCAGCGGCGTGGTCGGCGAGAAGGTCCAGTTGCCGCTGCCGTCGGCGGTCGCCGTGCCGATCAGCGTGGTGCCGTTGAAGATCTGCACGGTGCTGTTCGCTTCCGCGGTACCGGCGATCGTCGGCGTGGCGTCGTTGGTGCTGTCGCCGGAGGTCAGCGGCGCGGAGACTGGATCGACATCGTCGACGACGGTGTCGATCGATGGCGCGCTCGGTGCCGCGGCGTCGACGGTCTCCGTGGCCGGCGCGCTGGTATTGCCGGCGGCATCGGTGGCGGTGACCTCGACGACGGTGCCGTCGGCCAGCGGCGCGGTCGGCGTATAGGTCCAGTTGCCGTCGCCGTCGGCGGTCACCGTGGCATCGGCCGTACCGTCGCCGTTGGTGTCGATATTGACGGTGCTGTTGGCTTCGGCGGTGCCCTGCAGCAGCGTGCCGTTGGTCGGTGCGATCGTCGGGGTGCCCGGTGCCACCGCATCGACGGTGGCGGTGGCCGGTGCGCTGGCGTTGCCGGCGGGATCGGTGGCGGTGACACTGACCGTCGCGCCATCGGCCAGCGGCGTGGTCGGCATGTAGGTCCAGTTGCCTGCACCGTCGGCGGTGACCGTGGCGTCGGGCGTGCCGTCGCCGTTGGTGTCGATGGCGATGGTGCTGTTCGCGTCCGCGGTGCCGGCGATCGTGTTGCCGTTGGCCTGCACGATGACCGGAACGGCCGGCGGCGCGGTATCGACCGTCAAGTCGAATGCCGTGCTGGCCGGGCTGGTGTTGCCGGCCGCATCGGTCGCGGTGGCCGTTAGCGAGTAGCTGCCGTCGGTCAGCGGCGTGGTCGGCGTGAAGGTCCAGTTGCCGCTGCCGTCGGCGACGACGGTGCCCAGCAGCATGGTGCCGTTGAAGATCTGGACCGTGCTGTTTGCTTCCGCGGTGCCGGCGATCGTCGGCGTGGCGTCGTTGGTGCTGCCGCCAGAGGTCAGCGGGCCGCTGACCGGGTCGGCGTCGTCGGTGACGCTGGCGATGGCCGGTGCAGTCGGCGCGACGGAGTCGATGGTGGCGGTGACGGGCGCGCTGCCGTTGCCGGCGACATCGATAGCGGTCACGCTGACGACGGTGCCGTCGGGCAGCGGCGTGGCCGGCGTGTAGCTCCAGTTGCCGCTGCCGTCGGCGGTGACGGTGGTATCGGGCGTGCCGTCGCCATTCAGGTCGATCGCGATCGTGCTGCCGGCTTCGGCCGTGCCGGCCAGCGTGGTGCCGTTGGCCTGGGAGATGGCGGGCGCGGCCGGCGGCGCCGTATCGACCGTGATGATGAAGGCGGTGCCAGGACCGCTGACATTGCCGACCGCATCGGTGGCCGTGGCGGTCAGCGAATAGTTGCCGTCGGCCAGCGGCGTGGACGGCGTGAAGGTCCAGTTGCCGCTGCCGTCGGCGACGACGGTGCCCAGCAGCGTCGTGCCGTTGAAGATCTGCACGGTGCTGTTCGCTTCCGCGGTACCGGCGATCGTCGGCGTGGTGTCGTTGGTGCTGCCGCCCGAAGTCAGGGGCCCGCTGACCGGATCGGTGTCGTCGGTGACGCTGGAAATCGCGGGCGCGGCGGGGGCGGCCGCGTCGACGGTCGTGGTCGCCGGGCCGCTGGTATTGCCGGCCGGGTCGGTCGCGACCACGGTCACCGTGGTGCCGTCCGGCACCGGCGAGGTCGGCGTGTAGGTCCAGTTGCCGCCGCCGTCGGTGACGACCGTCGCATCGGGCGTGCCGTCGCCGTTCAGGTCGATGCCGACCGTGCTGCCGGCCTCGGCGGTACCGCTCAGCGAGGTGCCATTGGTCGGGTTGACGGTTGGGGTGGCTGGCGGCTGGGCGTCAACCGTCGTCGTGGCCGGCTCGCTGGTGTTGCCGGCGGGGTCGGTCGCGACCACGGTCACGGTGGTGCCGTCGGGCAGCGGCGAGGTCGGGGTGTAGGTCCAGTTGCCGTTGCCGTCGGCGATGACGGTGGCATCCGGCGTGCCGTCGCCGTTCAGGTCGATGCCGACCGTGCTGCCGGCCTCGGCGGTACCGCTCAGGGTCGCGCCATTGGAGGGGTTGAGCGTCGGCGTGGCCGGCGCCGTGGTGTCCACCGCCAGGTCGATCACCGTGGGCTCGCTGGTCTTGCCATCGGCGCCGGTCTGCGTGACGACGATCTGATGCTGGCCGGCGGCCAGCGCCGGCGGCGTGTAGCTCCAGTTGCCGTTCGCGTCGGCGTTGACGGTTACCGGCGGCTGGCCATCGATCGAGATCTGGATGCGGCCGTTGGGTAGGGCACCGGTGCCCTGCAGCGTCGGCGTCGCGTCGTTGGTTGCGCTGCCGTTGGCGATCGTTCCCGTCACCGGAGACTGGTCGTCCAGCAGGCTGACGGTCGGACGACCGGGCG
>NZ_JCBAJO010000054.1:0-23873 GCF_059772245.1 Cupriavidus sp. R6-3 | reverse complement strand
CTGAACCTGGACGAGCTGGAGCGCCAGTCGCGCGGCTGCATCGAGCAGGACGCCGATTGGATGATAGGGCCGCACGATGTTCTCGCCCTGATCGCCCGCATCCGCGAGCTGGAGCGGCGCCTCGCGGATGCGCAGCGTGCGCCCAACGTCCGCGGCGCCACCTTCATGGACCCGCCGGGCACGCGCCGGCAACACGTTCAGGACTGAGCCATGACCGTCATGACCGCCATCGCCATCTTCGCCGCAGGCGCCACCATCGGCGCCCTCGCGGTGGGCTTCATCGTCGCCGGCCGGCTCGGGGAGGACGATCTTCCGGGAGGCGAGTGATGCGGGATGCCACCCGTTCGTTCGCTCGTCGTCGCGGCCGGAAGGCTGTCGCCGCTCGCCGAGTTCGGTACATCGTGTTTCCTTCTGGTCCGTTCGGCTGGGGTGTGCAGGTCGTCCCTATCGGTTCGTCCGCGCAACGCAACCGTATTGTCGTGGTCGAAGCCCCCGAAAAGCGCGGCTGGCTGCGCCGGCTGATGGATCGCCTATGACCGTGGCCGTGCTGCCCGATCTCGTCGTGGACTGGAATGAGGTCTTCCTGCAGTTGAAGCGGGAAGGCTACAGCACGTACGACATCGAGCAATTCACGGGCATTCGCAAGTCCACCTTCATGGGCTGGAAGAACCTGGATGCCCAGCCCCGCCATCCAGAGGGCGAGCGCATGATCGCCTTCTGGCGCCAGGCCACCGGCAGGCAGCGGGATCAACTGCCGATGAAGCCTGCGCCCGTCTCAGCCGCCAAGGTGGTGGCGCGCTGATTCGGTCGGGAAACCGACCACGCCCCACGCCGATACTCGCCGCGTCATCCCTTCAACCACCGCAGGAGACGCCCATGTCCCGCAAGCTCGCAGTGCAGACCCCCGGCGACGCGCCCGAAACCGACAGCGCCGACGCGACCACCACCACCGAGGCGAAGACGCCGGCCCCGGCCGCCGCCGTGGCTCGCCCGGGCCGCGCCCGCTACCTGGAGATGAGCGCCCACGAGGTCGATCCGAAGACCCTGACCGCCGCGGTGCTGACCAAGGACGGCTGGGTCGCGCCGGACCTGGCCGGCCAGAAGGCCAAGGTTGCCTGACCATGTGCGGCAGCCCGAACCTTCCCCCCGCACCGGACCCGGCCGAGGAGCGCCGCAAGGCCGATGCCGAGGCCACCCAGGCGGCCAACGCTCGCACCGCTGAGCTGCGCCGGGCCCGTCAGCGCTCATCGCTGCTGGCGGCAGGCTCGACCGGCGGCGGCGCATCGAGCGTGATGGCTCAAGGCAAGGAAAAACTCGGATCATGATCGGCGACACTCGCGCATCGGAGATTCTGCGGCGGCTGACCGCAATGAAGGGCGTCCGGTCGGAGCTGGAAATGCTCTGGCTGGACTGCTTCGACCACAGCTTCCCGATGCGCGGTAACGGCTTCTTCGGGAACCGTGACGACGCGACCAGCATGCAGACGAAGCGGGCCAAGCTGCTCGACGCCACGTCGACGGATGCTGGTCGCACGCTGGCCGCCGCGCTGATGTCCGGCGCCACGCCGAGCAATTCCCGCTGGTTCGGCCTGTCGGCCCCGCAGGAGACCGACGAGGAGCGCCGCTGGTTCGACGAGTCGGCCGAGACCATCTGGGAGAACATCCACGCCAGCAACTACGACGCGGTCGGGTTCGAGTGCTGCCTCGACATGGTCGGCGCTGGCTGGTTCGTGATGTACATCGACGTGGACCGCGAGGTCGGTGGCTACGTCTTCGAGCAGTGGCCGATCGCCTCCTGCTACCTGGCTGCGTCCAAGCCGGGCGGCCTGGCCGATACGCTGATCCGCTGCTACAGCCTGACGGTCGAACAGGTCGTCAACCAGTTCGGGCTCGACAAGGTCAGCGACAAGGTCCGCCAGCTCTACACCGACCAGAAGTTCGACGAGAAGGTCCAGCTTCTGCACTCGATCTACCCGCGCCGCGTCCACGCCGTCGGTGCCGTGCGCGCGAAGAACATGCCGTTCGCGTCGTGCCACGTCGAGGTTGCGAGCCAGCACACGCTGCGCGAGTCGGGCTACCACGAATGCCCGTTCGTCGCGCCGCGCTGGGTGGTGGTGCCGGACACCCCGTACGCCGTCGGCCCGATGTTCGACGCGCTGCCCGACGTGAAGCAGCTGAATCGGCTGGTCTACCTCGAGGACAGCAACGCCGACCTGGCTATCTCCGGCATGTGGATCGCCGAGGACGATGGCGTGCTGAACCCGCGCACCGTCAAGGTCGGGCCGCGCAAGATCATCGTCGCGAACAGCGTCGACAGCATGAAGCCGCTGCAGTCGGGCGCGAACTTCAACCTGTCCTTCACGAAGCGCGAGCAGCTACAGGCCCAGGTGCGTCGCACGCTGATGGCCGACCAGCTCCAGCCGCAGGACGGCCCGGCGATGACCGCGACCGAGGTCCATGTGCGCGTGCAGCTTATCCGCCAACTGCTGGGCCCGATCTACGGCCGGCTGCAGGCCGAGTGGCTGCAGGGCATGATCGAGCGGTGCTTCGGCCTGGCCTACCGCGCTGGCGTTCTCACGCCGCCGCCGGAGTCGCTGGCGAACCGGGAATTCCGCGTCGTCTTCATCAGCCCGCAGGCGAAGGCGCAGAAGCTGGAGGACGTGGTCGCCATCGAGCGCACCGTTGCCAGCGCCATGGCCATCGCTCCTGTGGTGCCCGAAGTGCTGGACAACATCGACTTCGACGAGGCGCTGCGCGAGTCGGCCGACGGCTACGGCGCGCCGGCCAAGGTCATCCGCGACGCCCGCGCCGTCGCCGCGCTGCGCGAGCAGCGGGCACAGGCTCAGCAACAGGCCGCACAGCAGGCGGAGCAGCAGGCACTGCTGCAGCCGGCCGCCGAGCAGATGGCCAAGAACCTGGCCGCCGCCGCATGACCGACCCGACCCCCGAGCTCTACAAGCAGATCTTCGAGGATGACCGCCGCGGCGCCGCCATCCTCGAACACCTGACGCGCCTGTTTGCGCGGCCGGCCGTGACCATCGGCGGCATCGACGCGGTGCTGCAGACCTACCACCGGGACGGCCAGCGCCGCGTGCTGGAATTCATCGTTGGCCAGATCAACCGCGCCAACGGTGTCGACCCCAACCAAGACGAGGAGAACTGACAATGCTGTTTCGACGCTTCTACGCGCTGATGGACGCCGCTGGTGGCGAAGGTGAGGGCGGCGGCGGTGCCGCGGCAGCCGGTGGCGATCCTGCTCCTGGTGGTGCTGGGGCTGCTGCCGGCGGCGACCCGGGCGCGGCTGCTGCCGCCAGCGGATCGGTGCTGCAGGCCGGCGCCGCCGACACGCCGCCCACCGACTACATCCCCGAGAAATTCCGCGTGACCAAGGAGGACGGCACGCTGGACATCGAGGCAAGCGCCCGCAAGCTGGCCGAGAACTACGGCCACCTCGAAAAACGGATGGGCACCGGCGACGCGCCGCCGAAGGCCGCTGAGGACTACCAGGTCGCGGTGCCGGACGAGCTCAAGGAAGGCTGGAACCCCGACGAGGATCAGGCGTTCAAGGACTTTCGTGCCAAGGCGCACGAGGCCGGGCTGACGCAGAAGCAATTCGATCTGGTCATGGGCCAGTACTTCGACCTGGCGCCGAAGCTGGTGGCCGGGGCCTCGATCATGGACGCCGAGGCAGCCAAGACTCAATTGCAGCAGGCGTGGGCGCATCAGGGCGGCTTTGACCACCAGGTGCGCAACGCCTACCAGGGCGCCGCGGCCATCGCGCAGAAGGCCGGCATCCCGATCGACGAAATCATGTCGCCGACCGTGCTGGGCAACAACGTCGCGTTCCTGCGCCTGATGGCGGCCATCGGCCCCGAGTTCGCCGAGGACACCAGCCCCGGCGGCACCACGATGGGCGGCCCGACCACCGAGGAGCAGATCCACGAGCTGATGCGCGGCGACGCCTACAAGGACCCGCGGCACCCGGATCACGAGAAGGTCAGCAAGCAGGTGCGCACGTTCTTCGAGCGCAAGCACGGAACGCAGGCAGTGGCCTGACAGGATTCATCCACCACCGGAGGGGGCCCGCGCAAGCGGGCCTTTTTCATTTGGTCGGGAAACCGACCACCCATCAGCAAGAGCATTGCGGGCATCAACTGGCCCGTGTGGCGGCGGACAACCAGCAAATGCCCTCTCTGCAGCGACGTGAGCCGGTCGGCAGAGCGAGTAAGACGGGTCCGGCGACGGGCAACCCGAAAGGCGACATCGACACCTTCACCTTCCGGAGAACTGGACCATGTCCCAGACCATTACCCAAGCATTCGTCATCCAGTGGGATACGACGATCCGCCAGCAGGCGCAGCAGATGGAGTCGCGCTTCAGCAGCGCAGTCGTCGACCGCGGCAACATCACCGGTGAATCGTTCACCGCCAACCGTCTCGCGCCGCTGGAAGACACGCCCGAAAACACTGTCCGCCACGGCGATACCGAATGGTCGGAGGCCGACCACAGCACGCGCATCGCGCTGATGAAGGACTTCTACCAGGCGCTGCCGGTGGACCGCAACGACGAGCCGAAGCTGCTGGCCAACCCGCTGAACGGCACCTACATGCAGTCGCTGATCGCGGCGCACAACCGCCGCAAAGACCGCATCATCTTCTCGGCGCTGCTGGGCAACTCGCAGACCAAGGACGGTGCACAGGTCGCGCTGCCGTCGTCGCAGATCATCGTGGCCGGCGGCACGGGCTTCACGAAATCGAAGCTGCTGACCACCCGCAAGATCTTCCGCAAGAACGAGGCGGACAACCACAACGGCGAAGAGCTGTTCATCGCCTACAACAGCGAGATGCTGGAAGACATCCTCGCCGACGAGACGCTGACCTCGGCTGACTTCCTGGCCGTGAAGATGCTCCAGGACGGCGACGTGTCGTCGAAATGGATGGGTTTCAACTGGATCGCGTACGAGGGTCTGCAGATGATCGGCAGCACCTACCGCACTGCGGCCTGGGCGAAGTCGGCGATCCACTTCGGCACCGGCTACACCGAAGGCAAGGCCAGCCGCCGCGCCGACAAGAAGGACCTGATGCAGGTGTCGATGGGCGCTTCCCACGGCGCTGCCCGCGTCGAGGAAGAGAAGGTCGTCGCCATCGACTTCGTGTAAGTCGAGCCCGGCAACCCAATCCAACCCATCACCGATAGGAGCCAACCATGGCGGAAGTGAACACCACCCAAGGCGCGAAGCTGCTGGCCGGCACGAAGCTGCTGCCGCACGAGGCCGCTGGCCGCAAGCGCATTCTGGCGTCGAAGATGCCGGCCACCCATGCCGGCGCGGCCATCAACGACACCATCTTCCTCGGCCGCGTGCCGGTCAACTCGCGCTTCACCAGCAATAGCAAGGTGAGCTGCGCGGCCGGCACGGCTTCGTGCGTGATCGACATCGGCCTGCGCTCGACGAAGACCGGCACGGTCATCGACGCGGACGGCATCGCTGTGGGCATCGACGCTGCGGCTGCTGGCCAGAAGGACGCCAACACCGGCGCCCTGATCGCCAACGGCGCCGAGTACGTGACGACCGAGATGGTCGACGTGTACGCCACGGTGCGCGGCGCGGCGCTCGCGGCCAACCAGGCGCTGAAGTTCGAGATCGAATACGTCACCGACTGATCGGCGATACCAGCTGTCTCCTCCACCCGCGCGAGCGGGGGTTTTCAACCCGGGGCCGCGCGCCCCGGTTTTTTCTTGAGGCGATGACCCGATGACCTCCGCAGTCACCATCTGTTCAAACGCGCTGCTCGAGCTCGGCGCCGATCCGATCAACTCGCTGACCGAGCCCAAGCAGCACGCCAGGCTCTGCGCCAACCTGTATCCGAGCCTGCGCGACGACGTCCTGCGCTCGCACTACTGGAAGTGCGCGACCAAGCGGGTCATCCTCTCGCCGCTGACCGATCCGCCCGCGTTCGGTTGGCCGTACCAGTTCAAGCTGCCGGGCGACTGGCTGCGCACCGTGCAGGTCGGCGAGGACGGGCAGCCGCAGGACTTCGAGCAGGAGGGTATGAACCTGCTGTTGCAGACCGATGTGTGCAAGCTGAAATACGTCTGGCGCAACGAGGTTGAGGCATCGTGGACGCCGAACCTCGTGCGGCAAATGGAGCTGGCCATGGCGGCCCGGATCGCCTACGCGGTCACGAAATCGACCAGCCTGCGCGACAGCAAGATGCAGGAGGCGGCCTATCACCTCAAGGTCGCCAAGGCCGTGGACGGGCAGGACAACCCGCCCGAAGAATTCTGCAGCGGCACGCTGCTCGAATCGCGCTTCACCACGAGGTAAGCCATGCCGCGCGTCACGCTCATTCAGACGAACTTCTCGGCTGGCGAGATCTCCCCGAAGGTCATGGGCCGCGTCGACGTGGCCCGGTACCAGAACGGCGCCAAGTCGCTGGAGAACTGCATCGTCGACGTGCAGGGCGCGGCAAACCGCCGCGACGGCACCATCTACATCGCCGAGACCAAGGACAGCGGCCGGCGATCGATCCTGATTCCCTTCGTGTTCAGCACCACGCAGTCGTACATGCTGGAGTTCGGCCACCTGTACATGCGCGTGTTCCTGACGATGGGCGTGCCCGTGATGGTGGGATCGGTGCCGTTCGAGATCGCCACGCCCTACACCGAGGACATGCTCGCGGACCTGGACTACACCCAGGGCGCGGACACGATGTTCCTGTTCCACCCGCAGGTGCCGACGCAGACCTTGCGCCGGCTCGCCTCCGACAACTGGTCGATCCAGAACGCACCGTTCACGGTCGTCCCGTATGACGAGATCGGGGCGCGCTTCCCGGCCAACATCACCCTGTCGGCCAGCAGCGTGGGCACCGGACGCACGGTCACCGCGTCCTCGGCCACGTTCGCCCCGACCGATGTCGCGCGCGATATCACGGTAGACGGCGCCGGCCTGGCCACGATCACCGGCTTCACGAGCCAGACGCAGGTAACGGTCGAGATCAAGGAGGCATTCGCCTCGACGTCCTATGCCGGCTTCGCGTGGATCTTGGGCGGCTCGCCGGTGGGCAGCCTGACGCCGTCTGCGGAGAAGCCGATCGGCATCGAGATCTCGCTGAAGTTCGACCCCGGCATGACCGGCTGGCGCACCGAGGATGTCGGCAAGTTCGTCGAGATCAACGGCGGGCTGGTGCAGATCTCGCAGATCGTCGACGGCAACGAGGCGAAGGGCATCATCAAGCGCGAACTCACGGCCGCGGTGCTGGCCCCGGCGTTCTCGTGGAGCCTGCAATCGTCGGTCTGGAACCACTACGACGGCTACCCGCGCACCGGCGCCTTCTACGAGCAGCGCTTGATTACCGCCGGCACGCGGCGCTTCCCGCAGGGCATCTGGGGCAGCCGCAGCGGCATCTACTTCGACTTCACGCAGGGCGTGGACGACGACGAGGGATTCAGCTTCGAGCTTCCGTCCACCGGCCAGATCAACCCGATCACGCGGCTGACCGCCTCGACCGTGCTGCTGCCGCTGACCTTCGGCGGCGAGTTCACCATGCACGGCGGCGTCGAAAAGCCGCTAACGCCGACGAATGCCCAGACACGCGGCCGCTCGGTCTACGGCATCGCCAACATCAAGCCGGTCCGGATCGGCAGCGAGGTGCTGTTCGTCCAGCGCGCCCAGCGCAAGGTGCGGGCGCTGTCGTACGACCCGGACACCTACGCCTATCGCGCCCCGGACCTGACGGTGCTGGCCGACCACATCACGACGTCCGGCATCGTGTCGATGACCTACCAGCAGGAGGCGCCCGCCGCGCTGAACGACGACCTTGGGCCGTCCTCGCTGGTCTGGTGCGCGCTGGGCAACGGCAAGATGGCCGTGCTGACGCTGGACCGAGACGAGGGCGTCGTCGCCTGGGCGCCGCTGGTCACCGATGGCGCCTACGAGTGGGTCGCCTCGATCCCGCGCCCCGACGGCGGCGACGAGGTATGGGCCATCGTGCGCCGGACCATCAACGGCGTGACCAAACGCTATGTCGAGCTGTTCGGGCCCGGCTACCTGACCGACTGCGCCGTCAAGAAGACGGCCGCGGCGCCGGGCGCCACGGTCTGGACGGGATTCGGCCACCTCGAAGGCAAAACCGTCTGGTGCAAGGCCGACGGCGTCTACATGGGCGAATTCGTGGTGGCAGGCGGCCAGATCGTGCTTGACCGCAACGCGCTGGAGGTGGAGGTCGGGCTGCCCTACACCAACGAGGTCGAGCTGCTGCGGCCAGAGATCCAAGGCGGCACGGGCAGCGGGCAAAGCTCGATGATGAGCACGAACCGCGTGCTGCCGCTGGTGCGCGACACGATCGGCTGCACCATCGACATGGGTGACGGTTACGGGCCGCAGGAGATCAATACCCGCTCGTTCGGGCCGGACGTTCTCGACCAGCCGCCGCAGGAGTTCACCGGCTACCTGTCCGTCGGCACGCTGGGCTGGCACCAGAGCGATTCGCCGCTCAGGCTGATCCAGAACAAGCCGTATCCCTTCCACCTTCTGGCTGTGGTCCGCGAGATCACCTTCAACGCATGAGCATCCGAGTCGCTACTCCCGACGACCTGCCGCGCATCCTCGACCTGGGCGAACAGCTGCATGCCGAGTCGCCGCGGTGGTCGCGTATTCCGTTCAGCCGCGCCCGCGCCGCCGAGATGATGACGAGCCTGATGCTCAGCGAGGACGGCGTCGTCTTCGTCGCCGAGAAGGACGGGCAGGTCATCGGCGGCATCGCGGGGCTCGCCAGCCAGCACTGGGCCAGCGACGCGCGCGTTGCGCACGAGGTCAGCTTCTTCATCGACAAGGACCACCGCGGCGGCATGGCGGCGTGCCGGCTGATCTGCGCTCTGGTTGCGTGGGGGCGGCTCAGGAACGTGGCATGGCTGCACGCCGGCACGTCCACGGGCGTTGACCCGGAAACCACGGCCAAGCTGTACGAACGGCTCGGCTTCATGCGTTGTGCCATTGGCTTGGAGATCCACTATGGGAATTGAAGCAGGGGTATTGGCGGCATACGCCGCCGTGGCGGCCGCTGCCGTCGGCGCTGGGGCGGCGATCTATTCCGGCCAGCAGCAGAAGAATGCGGCCGAGACGAACGCCGAGCTGCAGCGGCGCCAAGCCGCGCAGGAGAAGGACGCGGCGGTAGCGCAGGCGGAGAAGATCCGCAAAGCAGCGCGCCGGCAGGAGGCGGCTGCCAACGCCAACATGGCCGCCTCCGGCATTTCGCTCGGGTCGGGCACCGCCGTGCGCATCAGCAACGAGATCAACGAGAACGCCGAGAAGGACGCGTACCAGACCATCCTGACCGGCAATCGCGCGTACAGCGCCGGGCTGAGCCAGGCGTCCCTGCTGGATGCCGAGGGACGGGCGGCATCGACGACCGGATTCCTGAACGCTGGCAGTTCGCTGTTGTCCGGGGCGTCGTCCGCCTACCGGTCCGGCTGGGCAAAGACGCCCAACACGAAGGCAGGGGGGTAAAGCGTGAAAATCCAGATCGGAGACTTTGGTAACGTCGTCGCCCGGCCGTCGCCGCTGGTCCAGACCAACGCGCGCGCGCTGGGCGCCGGCGTCGCGGAGGCGGCCGGCCGGCTTGCCGCCGGCGTCAGCGATCTCGCGTCGGCCATGGCGGAGAATGACAAGGTCCAGCGCCGCGCCGACGCCGCGGTCACGCTGGCCGAGCTCGACAACGAGGTGCGAGACCTGCACGACACCATCGGCCGCCAGGTCGAAGCAGGGGAGGTCAAGGCGACCGACGCCATTTCGCTATACCGCCAGCGCGTTGAAGAGCTGCAGGGCCAGCGGCTGGGCAACATGGACCCGGACACCCGCAAGGTGGTGCAGGCCAACGTGCTGCGCACCACCGGCGCGGCAGAGCGCAGCCTGCAGGGCGTGGTGGTCAAGCGCCAGCAGTCGGAGATCGGCGCCAGCCTGGGCCAGCTCGGCGAGCAGTTCCAGCGCAACGCCATGCGTGACTTGCCGGGGTCGATCGCCCAGTACGAAGGCGCTGTAGACGCGCTGGGCCCGCAGGCCGGCTGGTCGCCGGAGCAGATCGGCAAGGCCAAGCAGGCATTCCGCGAGGGGGCAACCTACAACTTCGCCAACGCGACGCTCGAAGGCGCGGCGCAGACAGGCAATGTCGAGCTGATCCGCGCGGCCATGGAGCGCATCGGCGGCCGGGACGGCGAGGACATCGACCCGGCGCGCCGCACAGCCCTGATAACGAAGGGGTATGGCTACATCAGCGGCATTCAGGCGGCGAACGTGCGGGCACAGGAAAAGGCGGAGCGCGAGCGCAAAGCCCGCGAGGACAAGGCCGCCGACGTGTTCAACGACACCTACCAGCTGCTGACCGAAGGCCGGTTCTTGTCGACCGAGTACATCAGCAAGACGGCCGACACCGTGGCCGGCACCAGCATGGCCGAGCCGTTCCGCAAGCTGGTGGAGCAGCAGGCCAACGATGCCATGTTCGCCACCAAGCCGCTGCCGCAGCAGGCCGCGCTGCTCGAGCAGATGCGCGCGCGCGGATCCACCCGCGGCGTCGGTACCGATCCGGCCTCGCAGAAGGAATACGAGCGCCTGGACCGCATCTACACCGCCAGCGTCAGCGCCTACAAGGAGAATCCGTGGCAGGCGGCGCAGGAGCGCGGCGTCATCGAGCGCGCGCCCGCCATCACCATGAGCAGCGTGCAGGAGGCCGAATCCGTCATCGGGCTGCGCATGCAGCAGATCGGGCAGGTGGAGGTGGCTGCCGGCCGGAAGATCAGCCCGCTGCAGCCCGAGGAGGCGCAGACCATCGGCCGCCTCGTGCGCGCACTGCCACCGGATCAGCAGGCGTCTGCGCTGGCGTCGTTCGGTTCCCTGATCGGCGACGCCGACCGCGTCTCCGACATGGCGCGGCAGATCAGCGAGAAGGACAAGACGCTGGGCATCGCCATGGCCTACGCCAATTCGAAGACCACCGCAGGCCGCTACACGTCCGAGCTGATCCTGCGCGGCGAGCGCGCCATCCGCGACAAGGTCGTCAAGCCGGAAGACACGCGCGAGGTGGGCTGGCGGGCGGAGATTGTGCGCGAGATCGGCGATGCCACCCTCAACGAGCAGGTGCGCCAGCAGTGGATCGACGCCGCGTTCAACATCCAGGCGGCCATCGCGGCCGAGGGAGGCGGCCCGGACATCCGGCGCGCCGTGAATCTCGCGACGGGCGGCCTGCGCGAGCAGCGCGACGGCACGAAGATTCCGCGCCCGTACGGCATGTCTGACGACACCTTCACCCAGCGCATTGCCGCGCTGCAGGCCTCCGACTTTGCACCGCAGGTGCCGGGCGGCCAGGTCCGCGTCGGCGGCACCGCGCTACCGCTGGAGCAGTTCGTTCGCCAGCTTCCGCATTCCTCCCTCGTGCACGCCGGGCAGGGCAAGTACGCCGTGCGCGCCGGCACGGGCTTCGTGACCAACGAAGCCGGCCAGCGAATCATCATCGACCTGAACCCGCGCCGTCCGGTGGCATCGCCGCCGCCGGCTGAGCAGGGCATGCCGAAGGGAGGCCGCTGATGCTCGACAGCATGCTGCAGGATTCGATCGACCAGACGCTGGACGATCGTCAGGCCCGGCCCGTCGCGGCGCCAGTGCCGCAGTCAGGGTTCAGCCTCTGGCGCACCACCACGGCGCTGCCGCGCGGTGTGGCCGCTGGCTCGAGGGAATCAGTCGCCTTCGGCGCCGACGTGCTGGGCGCGTTCGGGGATGTGCAGGCGGGCTACGGGCTGCAGGCCGACCCGTCGCTGCTGTTCTCCAGCGAGGAGCAGCGGGCCCGGCGTGAGGCCGGCGCTGACGCGCGGGAGCGGGTGCAGAGCGGCGACGCGTTCAGCACCAGCGTCGGGACGGGCTTGCGCGCCAGCGCGCGCGACATGGTGCCGGACCCGGCCACATCCAACGTCGTCGAGCAGGTGCTGTTCGGCCTTGGCCAGTTCGGCTCGAAAGCCATCGGCTACAGCGTAATGGCCGGCCCGGTCGCCGGCGCGGTGCTGACCGGCGCAGACCAAGCCACGGCCGCCGCCGACCGTCTGGCCGCCGAGGGCGTCGACGCCGATACCCGGCTACGCGCGGCGGCTGTTGAAGGGGTGGCCAGCGCCGCCGGCGTCGCGCTGCCAGTGGCCGGCCGCACGCTCGCGAAAACCGCCGCTCTGGTGGTCGCTGGTGGCCCCGGCGCTTTCGTCGCCCAGCAGGCCGCCACGCGCGCGATTCTGGAAAACGCCGGCTACGACAAGATCGCCGACCAATACGACCCGTTCGACCCGGTGGGCCTGGCCGTCTCGACGCTGGTGCCGGCCGGCTTCGGCGCGGTGGCGCTCCGCGGCGCGCGGCGGGCGGCGCCGACGCCGGCAGATCCAGCGGCCGCGCGCCAGCTCGTCGACATGGGCATGGCCGAGCGCCAGGCGCTGCGCTACGACGATCCCCGCCTCGATGCTTATGCCGTGACCGCGGCGCAGCGCGAAGGCATCCCGCCCGAGGCGCTGCTCGCCATCAAGAACGCCGGGGAACGGTCGGCCAACAGCTCAGCCACGTCGCCGGTGGGCGCCAAAGGGATCATGCAGTTCATGGATGCGACCTGGGCGGCGTACGGCCGGGGCGATGTCCGGGACCCGGTGGCCAATATCGACGGCGCGGCCCGCTACATGCGCGCGCTGATCGACCAGTACGACGGGGACGTGCGCGCGGCGATCGCGCACTACAACGGCGGAGGCAAGGCAGGCGCTGCAGTCCGGGCCGGCAAGGCGCCGCCTGCGGCCGAAACCCGCGCCTACCTGGAGCGGGCCGACCGGTACATGGCCGAGCGCACGGGCGAAGCCGCCGGCCGCGCCGCGGCGAACGATCCCGAAGCCGTGGCGGCCGCGCGCGTGCAGATGGTGCGCGAGACGGTCGAGTCGTGGAACCTGAAGGACCCGACCGACATTGCGGCCGCACAGGATCACCTTGCCGCGTTCGTGCGAGCGGCCGACCAGCTCGGTGCCGGCGAGCGCGTCGACGTGACGGGCACGATCAACTGGGACACCCTGCAGAACGCCCGCATGCTGGACGACATGATCGGCCGGCTGGAGGCGGCGCGCGCCGATCTGCTGCCTGACGCCGGCATGACGGCCGACCCGGGCGCCATTCGCAGCATGCGGGACGAACTGGCCAATCTGCGCCGCTCGATGCCGGACACCAGCGCCGAAGCGCTGCGCGCCCGGGCCAAGGAGATCCAGCAGGAAGGCGCCGGCCGGGTCAGCTTCAAGAAGGCCGAAGCGGCGGCGCGGCGCGAGATCGAAGCGTCGATGGCCGAGACGAACGCTCGCATCGAGGCACTGGAGCGGCAGATCGAAACGAACCGCTCCGCGGAGCAGGCACGACAGCAGGTGCAGGAGATCGATCGACAGATCAGCGATGTGCGCGCGGCTCGCGCTTCGCTGGACGCTCCGCCGAGCGCGCCGCGCGCGACCGCGCTGGCCGCCCGACAGGCGGTGCAAGGGCCGTCCGGGCCGGCAGGTGCCGCAAGCCGGCAAGCAACACCGGCCGCGACCAGCACCCCCAGCGGCACCGAAAGCCAAGCCAGCAAAGGGATTCCGGGCGATCAGCCCACACAAACCGCCGGTTCTGCCAGCACCGGCGCGCAGCAGGCCGCCGCGGCGGTAGACGCCCAAGCCGCCGAGATCGCCAAGCTGTCGCCGGACATGATGGTGCAGCTCGAAGGGATGGAAGCGCCGATGCGGCTGGCCGATGCGCTGAAAGCGGTCAAGAAGGAGGCCGACGCGGAGGCCGCCGACGCACCGCTGCTGCAGGTGGCGGCCGAATGCTTCCTGCGGAATAGCTAGCGGATGGCCAGGGACAGGACGATGCCGACCGCTGCGATGCTGCCGACGACCATCGCCCAGGTGCGGAAGGCGCGCCACGCGGCGCGGAAGTCAGCCGGCAGGCTGCGGCTGCTCGTCCCTGACAGCACGCATGCCGGCACCACGCCGGCCACCCACAGCGCCGCGGCTGCGATCACCAGCGGGTCGCGCGCCGGCAGCGTGGACGCCAGCCACCCGAGGGCGGGTACGCCGAGCGCGATCCACCAGATGCCGGCGGAGTGGACGAGGAACCGAATCAAGGACATGGAGCCCATTGTATGACACCGCAATGCCGACAAGCCGTGCAGGCCGCCGCCGGGCGCGCACTGACCGATGCCGAGGTTCGCAAGATCGACGACCGGCTGGCCGCAACCATGCGCCGGCTGGCGCGGCAGGATCCCGCCGCATGGCAGGCGCTACCGCGCGACGCGCGCGTGCTGCAGGCCGCCCAGCAGGCCATGGCCGATATCCAGCAGGAAGCTGCGCTCAAGGTCACGCGCGCCAGCCTGCAGATCGTCAAGACGGCCGCGATGGATACGCGGCTGACCGACCTGATGGCGCAGTTCGATACCGGCCGCAGCAAGGCGCTGGTGCGCGAAATGGAACAGACCTCGGCCTACGCCGAGGGCATCAAGCGCGAGAACATGTCCCAGCTCATGGACCTCTTGGACGCAGTGGGGAGCCGGGATGGCGCCGGCGGCCTGCGCCGCGGGCTGATGTTCCTGTTCGACGCCGAGAATCCGCGCATGACCCGCGACCTGGCCATCGAGATCATCGATCAGGCCAAGGGCGCTACTGGCAACACCATCGCGCAGAATGGCGCCCGCGCGTGGCTGGACACGATCGAGCGCCTGCGGCAGCGGTTCAACGCGGCCGGTGGCGACGTGGGCCAGCTCGACTACGGCTACCTCCCGCAGCCGCACGACAGCGTCCGCGTGCGCGGAGACGGCAGCAACGCGGCGCGCGACGCCTGGGCGCAGGACACGCTGCCGCTGCTCGACCGGTCGCAGTATCTGCGGGAGGACGGCACGCGCATGGCTGACGGCGAGGTGCTGGACTTCCTGCGGGAGGCATGGACGACCATCGCCACGGACGGCCTCAACAAGACGCAGCCGGGCAGCAGGCCGGCGCCGGGCAGCGCGGCGCGCGCGAACGCCGGCAGCCAGACGCGGCAGATTCACTACCGCGACGGTGAGGCGTATCTGCAGTACATGGGCAAGTACGGCGCCGGCAGCATGTACGACGCCATGCTGGGCCACGTCGGTCGCCTCGCGCGTGACATCGCGCTGGTCGAGCGCTACGGGCCCAACCCGAACCAGCAGATGCGCCTGCAGTTCGATCTGGCGGAGCGCGCCGACAATGGCCTGCGCCGATCCGCCGGCATGCTGCCGCAGTCATACTGGGACGTGCTGAACGGCACGGCCGGATCGCCCGTCAGCGGCCGCATCGCCGAGATCGGCACCCACATGCGGAACATCCAGACCTTCGGCAAGCTGGGCGGCGCTGTGCTGTCGAGCCTGACGGACCTCGGCACCTACTTCGTCACCACCGGCTTCAACAAGCTCAGCTACTGGGAGGCGCTACGCAACATCGGGCGGCAGGCTGACGCCGACACCCGCGACTTCCTTAGCATGCACGGCATCATCGCCGAATCCATGATCTCGGACCTGAACCGCTGGAGCGGCGACAACATCCGGCAGACGTGGTCGGGCCGGCTGGCCAACAGCACCATGAAACTGTCGCTGATGAACGCGTGGACCGACACCCTGCGGCGCGCCTACAGCATGACCATGATGAACGGCATGGCGCGGCTGGCGAAAACGGACTGGTCGGCGCTGACCGAATACGACCGCTGGCGCATGACCAGCAAGGGCATCACGGAAGCCGACTGGGAGGTCATCCGCGCTGCCCAGCTGACCCAGTACAACGGCATGGACTTCCTGACGCCGGAGGCGATCCGCGCGGGCGGCAACCGGCGCGCGGACGAGGTGGTCGCCAAGGTGCTGGGCATGATCACCGACGAGTCGGAATATGCGGTGCTCAACCCGGACCTGACCACGAAGGCAATCCAGTCGTGGGGCGGCACGCAGCGCGGCACGCCGCTGGGCGAGCTCGCGCGGTCGGTCATGCAGTTCAAGTCGTTCCCGATCGCCATGATCTCGCGGCACTGGTCGCGGATGATGGACGCGCCGCGTGGGCTCGACGGCACGCCAAGTATCCTGGGCGGGCGATATGGGGGTGCTGGCATCGGTCCCTTCCAAGTCAACCGCCTGATGTACGGCGGCGCGCTGCTGGTCGCGCTCACCGGCCTCGGCGCGATCGCCTACCAGAACAAGCAGATCGTGCAGGGCAAGGACCCCATCGACATGTCGCAGGGGAAATTCTGGCTCCGCGCGCTGGCGCAGGGCGGCGGCCTCGGCATCGTGGGCGACTTCCTGCTGACCGATCCGACCGAGAACCCGGGCGACTCGACGGCCAACGCGATCAAGAACATCGCCGGCCCGTCGATCGGTAGCGCGTTCGACCTGGTCGGAAAGCTGGGCGTCGAGAACGTCTATCAGGCGGCGGCCGGCAAGGACACGCACGCTGGCGCTGAGGCGCTGCGCTTCGCGCGCGGCCATCTGCCATACGTGAATCTGTGGTACGCAAAGGCTGCGCTCGACCATGCCGGGCTGCATGCCTTGTCGGAGAACGTGTCCCCCGGCTATCTTTCGCGCATGCGCCAGCGCGCGCAACGCGACTGGAATCAGGACTACTGGTGGAACCCGGGCACAGGCGGCCCGGATCGCGCGCCGAACCTCGGCGCCGCGGTGGGAGAGTGATATGCGACAGGATCAATACGAGCGGCTGCAGGCCCTGACCGAGAAGCTGACCGACGTGTTTCTCGACGAGGCCGACCCGGAGAAGTGGCCAGGCCACGGCGTCGCGCCGAACGCGATGGACGCGCAGTCTCGCGGCGATCGCTACTGGTGCAAGAAGAACGCCGCGGCCACGCTGACCGTCATCATGAAGACCACCACCCTGATCGGCGTGATCCAGCAGCGGAGCGCCGGCGGAGCACCGGACGGCGTGCCGCCCGAAGGTGCCGAGGACACTGATGGGCTCGATGGCGAGATCCGGGCAGCGGAACGCGAGGCCGCGCGTTTGATCGACAAGGCCCAGCGCGAGGCCGGCAAGGCGGCATTCGACAAGCGCGTCCATGGCAAGTAAGCGCATCAGCTTCCTGGCCTTCTTCCTGATGTGGGCGAAGGTCATGAACTGGCAGGTGCCGACGCTGCACGTGCGCATCTGCCAGTGGCTCGAGTTCTGCGACGACCCGGTGCGCGTGCTGATGGTCTTCCGCGGCGCGGCGAAGTCCACCATCTACGCCGTCTACAAGGCGTGGCAGCTCTACAACGACCCGACGTGGGTGTCGCTGATCTGGGCCGCCGACGGGCCCCTGTCGAAGAAGCTTACCCGTGACACGATCAACGTGCTGCGGCGGCATCCGCTGTGCGGCGGCATGCTGCCGACGAAGCCCGGCGCACAGATGTTCTGGGTCAACGGGGCCACCGACGCGCGCAACGCCAGCATGACCGCCGTGGGCGTGAATCAGAACGTCACGTCCGCCCGCGCGCGCGACATCGACTATGACGACGTCGAGGTACCGAAGAACATCCGCACTGCCGAGGCGCGCGAGAACCTGCGGGCAAAGATCCAGGAGTCGACCTTCATTCTGGTCCCGGGCGGACGGGAGACCTACATCGGCACGCCGCACACGCACGACTCCATCTATCCCGAACAGGTGGCAGCCGGCGCCGCGCTGCTCAAGATTCCCCTGTTCGAAGACAGCATTCGGTACGAGGACACCAGCAAGCGCACCCGCTACGCGTTCCCGTTCCAGCCGGGACCGGACGGCCTCTACGTCATTCTCGGGATCCACAAGACATCGCGCATGCTGGTCGAGGGCGTCGACTACGAGGTCGATGGGCAGGCGATCGTGTTTCCGCAACCGCCCGGCGCAGTGCTCGACATCTACGCGCGGTGTGCGTGGCCCGAGCGCTTCACCCGCGCCGACATCGAGAAGCGCCGGAAGAAGACCCGGACGCTCAACTACTGGGACTCGCAATACATGCTCGAAGCCAAGCCGATCACCGAATGCCGCCTCGATCCCGAACGTATCAAGGCATACGACACGCACCCGCGCCTGGAAGTGGCGAACCGCGGCGTGCGCATGATGCTCGGTAAGGTCCAGATCGTGAGCGGCCGCGCCTACTGGGATCCGGCAAAAGGCAAGCTCGGCGGCGATACCTCGGCCTTTTCGCTGATCCTCGACGACGCACTCGGCAACCACTACTGGCATGTGGCCGAAGCGCTGATCGGCGAAATGGCGGAGTTCGACGATAGCCGGAACACCCGGATCGTCGGCGGCCAGGTCATGCAGATCTGCGCACTGGTGCGGCGCTTCAACATCGTGCAGGTGACCGTCGAAACCAACGGCCTCGGTGCCTTCATCCCGAAGATCCTGCAGCGCGCGCTCAAGCAGGAGGGGCTTCGGTGTGCGGTGCGCGAGCACATCGCGAAGGGCAACAAGAACGAGCGCATCCTCGCCGGCCTGGAGCCGCCCATGAAATCCGGCGTGCTGTGGGCGCACGTCGACGTGCTCAATGGCCCGATGTGGGACGAGATGAAGGACTGGAACCCGGCGATCAAGGAGCAGCCGGACGGATACCTGGACAGCGGCGCCGGCGCGATCCTCGAAGCACCGGTACGCATTAACCACTTGGTCGGGAAACCGACCGCAGGCCCGGACAAAGATTGGCGCCAATCCACGGGGGTCCACGAGGTGACCTTCGAGAACTAGCGCCGTGCCCCCGCGGCGCTCACCAGAGAGTGCCGCATGTCCGTCCCGATCCAAGATACCGTCTTCGAATACACCGCCAACGGGGTGACCACCGTCTTCCCGTACGAGTGCTATGTCATTCTGGCTTCCGACCTCAAGGTCTACGCCAACGACGTGGAGGTGGTGTCCGGCTACACCGTGACGGATGTCGGCAATCAGGACGGCGGCAACGTGGTGTTCGCGGCAGCGCCGGCCAGTGGCGTGCGCATCCGCATCGAGCGGATCGTCCAGATCAAGCGCGACACCGACTATCAGGAGAACGGTGACTTCCTGGCCGACACGGTCAACAAGGATTTCGACCGTATCTGGATGGCGATGCAGCGCGCCGCCTACCTTATCGGCCTGAACCCTGGCCAGACGCCGCGCGCGCTGCTGCTGGGCGCGGATGACACCGACGGCGCAGGCGCATACCGCGCGCGGCAGAACCGGATCCAAGACCTGGCCGACCCGGTGGGCGATCAGGACGCGGTGAACCTGCGCACGCTCGTGCAACGCATCCTCGATTCCCTGACCGATGGCTCCGGCAACCCGGTCCTGCAACTGCTGGCCAACAGCACCGACCCGGCGAAGGGCGCCGGCCTGATCGGCTTCGAAGGCACCAACGTCTCGGAATGGCTGAAGTGGCACACCGGCCGCGTGGTCCAGTCGATCGCCGGGCTGCGCCTTGTCAGTTCCACCAATTCGCATAACGTATTCGTCACTGGCTACTACGAGCCGCATGATGGAGGCGGCGGCCTGTACGTCGCAGATCCTACGGACACGGTCACGGCCGACGATGGCGGTCTGGTGATCGTCGCGGACGACGGCATGCGGTGGAAGCTGCAGGTCACTGGCGTGATTCACGCCGAAACGTACGGCGCAAAGGCCGACGGCACGACCGACAATACGGTTGCTCTTCAGCGGGCGATTGATGGCATGAACCGGATCGGCGGCGGGGAAATTCATCTGCGGGCCGGTGTGTACATGACCGGTCAGTTGCGGCTGAAGACGAACGTGTCGATCGTTGGCGTTGCCACCGAACACACCGGCCACTATCCGCCTGACACGAACAGCTCGCGCCTGAAGCTCAAGAACGGCGCGAATCAAAGCCTGCTGTTTGCCCCACTCTTCTGCCGCGCTTACACCATCAAGCACCTCACGCTCGATGGCAACAAGGCAAACAACACGGCTGGTCATGCATTCGAATTCGAGGCGGCTCCGCCTGCGACGGTCGACAACTACAACCAGGACTGCTACGCCATCTTCGACACCGTCTTCTTCGACGGCGCGAAGCAGAATGGCTGCCACCTCACGCCGGGACATCGGGGCGCCCGGTTCATCAATTGCTACTTCGGCAACAGCGATGGCGATGGCCTGCAAATCACCGGCTCCGATCACACCATCTTCGGGTCGCTGTTTGGGCTGAATGCGCAGGCGAACATTCGGTTGGCCGGCGCTGAAGTGATCCACATCAACAACTGCGACGTGTTCCGCGCCGACAGCGGCTCGAACATCGTCATCACCGATTCGAACTACTTCGGTGGTTCATTCCCATCGCGCGGGATCATGATCTCGAACACCGAGATCGACATGTCCGGCCAGCATGGGCTTCTGATCAACAATGGCGCCAGCGGGGTCACCGTCGGCCAATGCCGGTTCAACGCGAACGGTACGGCGGCCGCGGGCACGTATTCGCATATCTTCATCGGCAGCACAGTGCCTGCCGGCACGGTCTCGATCGCAGGGTGCGAGTTCTGCGACTTCATCTTCGCTGGTGCGCCAAAGCCGAAGTACGACATCTCGTGTGCAGGTGTGGCGCGTGTCTTCGTCAGCGGCAATATCCACCGCGGCCAGTATGTCACCGGGCTGACCGACAACTCTGCGGCTTTGCACCTTGCGGGCAGCACCAGTTCGGGGTTCATTGACCAAGCCGGTCGGGTCTATGGCACCAGCTTGCGCGCCAACTCCGACAACGGAGCTCTTTCGTCCCAGGTGGCGAACAACACGTCGACCGAGAACAGCTTCGTCCTGGAAGTTCTGGGAGGAAGCGCGTTCACCGGCAGCTTCCGGACGGTCAACGGCGGCGGGTTCAGCGCAGCCGCGACGGCGTTGTACCTCGGCAGAAATACCGTCAGCAATCGGAGCATCAACGCCGGCGGCACGGTCAATGCCAGCGGCGCCGACTACGCCGAATACGAGTTCAAGCGCGACGACTGCGGCGTGCTGGCCAAGGGCCAGATCGTCGGCTTCGACCTGATGGGCCGGCTTACCGATAAGTGGCAGCACGCCATTACCTTCGGCGTGAAATCGACCGATCCCAGCCTGGTCGGCGGCGACACGTGGTGCGTCGACATGCCGCTTCCGCCAGCGTTGGGCGAGGACAAGAGCGACGAGGCCATCGCGAAGTACGAAGCGGAATTGGCGGCATGGAACGAGGTGTATGAGGCCGCGCGCGAGCGTGTCGATCGCATTGCCTACTGCGGCAAGGTGCCGGTGAACGTGCTGGGCGCGCAGCCGGGCGACTGGATCGTCCCGATCGACGTGGACGGCGGCATCGGCGCGCTGGTGGTGAAGGACGCCGACCTGACGCCGGAACAGCACCGCATGGCCGTGGGCCGGGTGCGACGAATTCTTGATGACGGCCGGGCGGAGATCTCCGTACGGGCCGCGTAACCTGGGGTCCCCATGCAAAACGAAGTAGCATCCAGCGTCGCACGCGCGACGCCTCCCGTCGCGTCCAATTTCTGGATCTGGCTGCAGACCCACGATATCAACTGGTGGGTGGCCGCGGCGACGTTGGTGTATGTGGGGCTGCAGGTCTACGTTCTGGTCCGCGACAAGATCGTGGAGCGGCGGCGCGATGAACGCTGATCTGCGCCGCCGCCTCGTTGCGGCCGGCATTGCCGCCGCGGTGCCGCTGGTCGCCACCTTCGAGGGTCTGCGCCAGCGGGCCTATCTCGATCCCGTCGGCATCCCGACCGCATGCTTTGGCACGACGAAGGGTGTGCGGCTGGGCCAGGTCTACACCCGCGAGCAGTGCGACAACCTGCTGGCGCGCGATCTGCTCGATGCCAGCGCCGCCGTCGATTCCTGCGTGCGCGTGCCCCTCACCGACAGCCAGCGGACAGCGCTGGTGTCGTTCACCTACAACGTTGGTCGTGGCGCTTTCTGCGGCTCGACGCTGGTGCGCAAGCTGAACGGCGGTGACTACGTGGGGGCGTGCAACGAGCTGCCGCGCTGGGTCTACGCGAAGGGCATTGAATTGCCGGGGCTGGTGAAGCGCCGCCAGCAGGAGAGGGCGCTATGCCTTGGGTGAAGATCGGCGCGGCCATCGCGGCGCTCGCGCTGGCGTTCGTCGCCGGGTCGGCGTTCACCGCCCGCGGCAAGGATGCCGAGATCGCCGAGATTCGCCGCGCTGCCGCTGTCGATCAGGTGAAGGCCACCGACCGCGCGCGCGCTGAAGAACAGCGCCGCACGAATGAGCAGACGAGGATCGCCAATGAAGCGAAGGAACAACGTGAAAAGGCGCTGGCCGACGCTCGCGCCGCTGCTGCTACTTCTGAGCGCCTGCGCCGTCGAGTCGCCGAGTTGGTCGCCGCCGGCCGTGCCGGCAATCCCGCCCCTACCGACGGAAGCGCGGCAGCCGGCGATCCCCTCGGAGTGCTTGCCGACGTGCTCGAAAGGGCTGACCGGCGAGCGGGAATCCTGGCTCAATACGCTGACGCGGCCCGCGTTGCCGGGCTCGCCTGCGAGCGCGCATACGACGCGCTGACTTCAGACAGCCTCGGCCACCGCGACGAAGTTCATCACGCCGAATAGCTGCTCCGGGTCAGCGGCGGTGGCGCGCATCACCTTGAGCAACTTGGTCGCATTCAGCACCTTTTGCCGGATTTGTTCGTTCGGATAGACCGTGTCGGTCTCGAGCGTCCGGATGGCGTTGTCGAAGCTGCTGAGCGGCTGATCGATCGGGTCCCTGTGTGGGAGTGTCCGGAAGCCCGATGCGTTGAGGACGGACTCGACTTCGGGCTTGCACATCCAGTAGAAGACGTCGTCGTACTCGCCATCGAAGTGCGCAGCATGGTATTCCGCTGCCGCCTCGCGGTCCAATAGGATCATCCCGGGCAGGCTGTAGTGCGGCTCCCGCAGCATGAAATTCGGGAAGAATGGATTCCCCGACTTGATGATGATCTTCGCACCCTTCCGCATCTTCGACCGCGCGACAGCGATCGTTCCCTCGATGGATGGCACGTGCTCGAGAACATCGAAGATGAACACATAGTCGAAGTCGCAGGGCAGGTCGCCGGTCACCTCGTCATCTAGCACCGACCCAACGCGAATCGATGGTGGATATCCGTAGCGGGACAGGATCATGTTGCCGTTGTACGCCCGCGGCTCACAGTATTCGATCCCGACTGCAGCGCGAGCCCCCAGCTTCAGAGCTGCCCGCATGGCATGGCCCGACGCGCAACCAATGTCGAGCACCTTCGCCCCGTCCAGCGTAATCCCCAGATCGGATTGCAAATCGCGGACCATTGCCTCGGTGGCCTGGAAGGCCCCCATCTCGGATTCGAAGCCAATGTAAGCCGACTTGTTCTCGCGCTGGCTGTCGCAAAGGTGGTGGATGTAGAGGCGCACAAATTCGATGTCCATGTCGTAATGCTCGGAGATTCGTCGTGCAGTCCCCTCGCGATCGCTGTCGAATTGCCGGAACATCTCCTCGTTTGACCGGTACATCCACGCCATTTGTGCTCTCCTCGGATCTTATTGTTGTTTCCGAAGGCGGATCGTATCAGATCAAATCGATCAGAGAACTGTATGGGCGTACAGTATGTGCATGCCGTACGATCACGACTTCGGGTTTCCCGAGCAGCCCATCTACACGATCGGGAAGAACCCGTGCTACCGGTGCTCGAAACCGCGCATCTATACCGAGTACGCCTACCGCGTCTGGTACCTGAGATACGAATGCCCCATCAATGAGCTGTGCCCCAGCTTAGTGACATGCGAGCACTTCAGCCGGGAGCCGGGTGTCGATTGAGCTGCTTCACGCTCCCCAACATTTCCCCGGAAGAGGCGCGGTGCGTTGATTCCAAAGGGAAATCGTTTCCCCTCCCTCGCACCAC